>NZ_JBXAOE010000010.1:0-277256 GCF_058802485.1 Cupriavidus sp. GW822-FHT02D05
CGTGTGAAAGTAGGTAATCGCCAGGCTCTCCCTTGAAACCCCCCAGTACGAAAGTACTGGGGGGTTTTGCTTTTGCGGCTGCGAAAAGTGATGGCAGCAAGCATAATTGCCGCTCCGGCCATCTTGCCTCCCCTTTTCTAGCTCATTTCGAATGCCAGCTGACGGCGAAGCCCCGTGGTTTCTTTACCTGCTCGAATGCGAGGGCAACACGATCTACACCGGTATCACCACGGATGTGGAGCGGCGCTTCGCCCAGCATCTGGCAGGAACGGGCGCTAAATATACGCGATCGCGCAAGCCAGTCAGGATCCTGGGCTGGCAGCGCTTCGACAATCGCTCGGAAGCCTCAAAAGCTGAAGCGGCGGCGAAGCGGCTGACTTCCGCGCAGAAGCGGAGTTTTTGCGCGCAATTGGCGACAGATCTGCCTGTTGGTCCAGGCGTCGATCCTGCTTGAGCTTTACCCTCACACCCTGAACGCTCCGCATCAGTGGCGCCCTTCTTGATCCCCACAGTGCCTTCTACGCTTCCTTAAGTCTGGTTTAAGGATCGGCCTTTAGGATGGTCCTGTCGCGTCCAGATAGCCCGGACGCCTGAGGTAACCAAGAAAGGAAAAACGCCATGATTCGCCAGACGCTTGCACGCTCAGCCATTGGTATTGCTGCCCTGGCCGCTCTTGCCGGGGGGTATACCTATCTGCAGAAGGAAGTCATCACGCCGGGATATGCCGCCCAGGCGCCCGTAACGGCCTCGGCCCAGCCCCTGGCCGTTGCCGCGCCCACCGACTTCTCGAGCATTGTCGACCAGTACGGTCCGGCGGTGGTCAATATCAGTGTTACCGCGCGCGCCCAGCGCGCTTCGGCACAGGTACCGCAGGGCATGGACCCGGATGATCCCCTGTTCCAGTTCTTCAAGCGCTTCGGCCCGCAGTTCCAAGGGCCGCAGAATGGCCAGCAGCAACTTGTGCGTGGCCTTGGCTCGGGCTTTATCGTCAGCCCCGACGGCTTGATCCTGACCAATGCGCACGTGGTGGATGGCGCGCAGGAGGTGACGGTCAAGTTGACCGACCGCCGGGAATTCAAGGCCAAGGTGCTGGGCGCGGATGCGCAAACGGATGTGGCGGTGATCAAGATCGACGCAAAGGATTTGCCGACCGTGCGCCTGGGCGACCCCTCACGCGTACGCGTGGGTGAGCCGGTGTTGGCCATCGGCTCGCCTTACGGTTTCGAGAATACGGTCACCGGCGGCATCGTCAGCGCGAAATCGCGTTCCTTGCCCGATGACACCTATGTGCCATTCATCCAGACCGATGTGGCCGTCAATCCCGGCAACTCTGGCGGCCCTCTGTTCAACCAGCGGGGCGAAGTGATCGGTATCAATTCGCAGATCTACAGCCAGACTGGCGGCTACCAGGGGTTGTCGTTCTCGATTCCCATCGACGTGGCTACCAAGGTGCAGGCGCAATTGGTGGCGCATGGCAAGGTCACCCGCGGCCGTCTCGGCATCGGCGTGCAGGAGGTTAACCAGGCCCTGGCGCAATCGTTCGGGCTGCCGAAGCCTAGCGGTGCGCTGGTCAATTCGGTGGAACCGGACAGCCCGGCCGCCAAGGCTGGCCTCAAGCCGGGTGACGTGATCGTGCAGCTTGGCAACGACGTGATCGACCATTCCGGAGACTTGCCTGAGCATGTGGCCGACCTCGCGCCGGGCACGCAGACTTCGCTGAAGGTGATCCGCAAGGGCGAGCCGCTGACCCTGACGGTGAAGGTCGGCACGGCCAAGGATGCTGCAGTTGCCGGCAAGACCCCCGCCAATGACGTCGGCGGCAAGCTTGGCTTGGCGGTCCGCCCGCTGAGCCCGACCGAGAAGCGCGACAGCGGGATAGACGGCGGGCTGGTGGTCGAAGATGTCGCAGGTCCGGCGGCCAAGGTGGGCATCCAGCCGGGTGACGTCATCCTGTCCATCAACGGCACGCCGATCAGCTCGGCGGAGCAGTTGCGGGCCCTGGTCGCGAAGTCCGGCAAGCAGGTTGCACTGCTGGTGCAACGTGACGATGCCCGTATCTTTATCCCTCTGGACCTGGGTTAACGGCAAAGTCAGCCAGGGAGTTAACCGCGAAGTTAACCCCGAGTTAACCTCGGCATAAATGGCGGACGGGCCGGCGCGAAGGTATACGTGTCGGCCCGCCAAGCCTTAGTGGACGCCGAATTCCGGTGCAATAGGGCTGCCAGAACGCGCGGTAACAGGTATCATCTCGACTGCGAAGCAGGACACGCAGTAACGGCCTTGACCATCCTGGGCCATTAATGCGAAATTGTCCTGCAGACTCGATGACACAAGGAAGTCTATGCAGTTGGATTTCACCCGCGCGTCCGCGACCACGGGTACCGAGAGAGCGCGGCGCCTGCCGCAAGCCTCGCCCACCCCGCGCCGACGCAAGAAAGCCGAAGCCCCGCACTGGGAGCGTGGCTACCGTTCGCATTTCTACCGCAATGAGCGCGGCGAGAAACTGGGCGAAGTTCGCCTGTCCGATCGCGGCGACATGCCGGTGGTCTATCACTGGGCCGCAGGCAATTACTCCGGTGCGGAGGGCTCGCTCGCTCACGCCCGCATGCGCGTGGAAGAAACCATCGGCTTTGGCATGCGCCAGCTCGCTCTGTTCTGACTAGAACCGCTAGAGCCACTAGAACCGATCAACTAGCCGACCCGACGCTTTCCCGGAAAGCGACAGCCGCGCGCGCCCCGCGCCGCGACTCCCCGGAGCGATCCGCTCCGGCATGCCAGCCAGATTCAGCCAGATTTACCAGATCCAACACGCTGCTCCAGCCCCTCGGGCCGACACTGCGTAGCCTGTGCGGCAGACAGATCTGCCCGCGCCCCGGCATCCAACTCCCAGTCTTGCAGCAAGCGCGCTTCAATCGAGACGGCGTTGCGCCAGCATAAAGACAGCAGCCATCAGGGCAAGCGCCGCGATCAGCCGATACAGATCCTCGCAGGCAATCAGCCTGGCCTGCATATCGACCAGGCCGGCAAGCTGCGCCAGCGCGGCCTGATAGGCATGGCCCGGATCCAGCCCACGCGCGCTCAAGGCTGCCTGGGCGGCCGCCATCCACTGCTGCGTCTCTGCCGTGTGCTGGCCAAGGGCGCCGGTCAGGCTCGTGTGTACCGCGAACTGCCGGTTCTGCAAAAGCACGGCGCCAAGCGCGGACGCGAAGGACGCGGCGATCTGGCGCAGCAGGTTCTTGCTGCGGTAGCCGTGGGCGAAATCGTCGCCTGCCAGCGAACGGAAGGTGAGTCCGGCAATCGGGATGATGACCATCACGCCAAACAGGCCCTTGCCCACCAGTCCCCACGCCAGCGCCGACGGGCCAGCGTTGGGCGGCATCGACGAAAACCACCACGCGGCCCCGGCCATCAGCAGCAGGCCGCTTGCCATCAGCGGCTTCTTGTGCGGCAGTTTTGGGGCCAGGCGCAGGTAGACGAAGATGCCGGCCAGGCTGACCGTGGCGGCGAAGGTGTTGAGCCAGCCGGTGGTCGCCAGCGGCAGCCCGAGCGCCTGCTCGGCGTAGATCGGGAACACGTAGCTGCTCAGGTTGCTGATCAGGTAGTAAACAAAATACATGGCCAGCCCGGTCAGGTAGACCGGATTGCGCAGCGCGCGCAGATGGAGCACCGGCGTGCTGTGATGCCATTGCTGCCAGAGAAACCCCATCAGCAGTCCGACACCCGCCGCGCAGATCAGCGCCAGCCGCAGTGGGTGCGAGAAGATATCGAAGCGCGCCTCCGTCATGGCGGCCTGCAGGGTCACCACCGCCGCGCCGAATAGCAGCAGCGGGCCCAGCGCGGGGCCGGGATCGTCCTCGCGCGGCTCGGCGTCTGGCAGCAGCAGCCACGCCCCCAGCGTTGCCAGCGCGGCGAAGGGCAGCACGCCGTAGAACACGTCCTGCCACACGCCACGGTCGATTAGCTCGGCTGCCATGGCGGGCGCCAGCGCGGAGGCGGCAAAGATCCCCAGCATGAAGATGCGCGAAGCGCGTGGCCGGTCGGCCGGCGCGAACATCACATTGACCAAGATGCGGCAGCTGGTAAACAGCGCCCCGCCGCCCACGCCCTGCACAAAGCGCGCGCCCACCAGCTGCGGCAGCGAATGGCTGGTGGCCGCCGCCAGGGTGCCCGCCATGAAGATCAGCAGCGCGCCGGTGAGGTAGTAGCGATAGCCAAAGCGCTGCGCCAGCCACTGCTGCTTGAGGATCATCAACATGCTGCCCACCGCGTACGCCGCCTGGACCAGGGCGAAGCTGCGCGGATCGCCATCGACGCCGCCAACGATATGGCTCGATGCGAACACGAACATGATGTTCTCAAGGAACTCCACCGAGGTGGCCAGCGCAAGCAGCAACATCACCAGGGTCTGGCGCTGCCGGTGGCTGAGCAGGCGCAGCCACCGCAGCCCGAGCCGCAGCGGCCGTAAGGCAGACACGGTTTTCATGGTTCCAGCGTCAGCAGGTTCTGGTGCATCCGGTTGAGCGCACGCGTGGCAGCGGCCAGGCCGCTTTCGCCTACCGGCCCCCAGGCTTCGGCGTAGGCCGCATGCACGGCCGGGGCGGCACGCTCCAGCATGCGGTGGCCGGCGGCTGTCAGTACCAGCTCGGTGCTGCGGCGGTCCTGCGCCGAGGTGTGCCGGCGCACCAGGCCGCGCGCTTCGAGGCCGTCCATCAGCCGGGTCATCTGCGTGCGCGTGGCGTCGAGCGTGATGCCGAGCTCGGATGGCAGGCTGGGCTGGTCGTCGTCGGTGGCGAGCAGGCTGATGGCGAGGTATTGCTGCAGGTCCAGCTCGAAGGCCGCTAGCGCGCGATCGATGTGGCTGCGCAGCAGGCGTGCGGTGCGCATGAGCAGCCGGGACGCCAGGATCAGGTCGCGCGGTGCTTCCGGATGGCCCGCGCAGAAGCGGTCAATGCGGTCTTCGAAGGACATGGCGGGGAGTCAGGTGATGCCGGAGCAACGGAGCCGGTCCGGCAATATAATTACAAACGTAATTATATCATCTGAAACAAGTCAGGGCGCTGATGCCTCCCGGCGCTCGCTATGCTCAGCGAGCAAGGTGACGGCAAAGCCGCCGCAGCGCTCGGCGCAGCCCGGCAAGCTCGGCCGAGTGCTGCGCCGGCGCCAGGCGGCCGTAGCGCAGCCTGGTGTAGCGATCGCTGAAGTCCCGCACTGCCAGCGCGGCAGCCGGGAGGGCGCGCGCGGCCCGCGCTGCAAAATCTTGCGGCCCTTCGGACGGCGCGCGCACGCAACCGCGGCGTGCCAGCTGGCGGCAGAAGCGTGCGTAGGCGGCTTGCACGGGATCGATCCGGCGGCGCTTGAGCACGAGCGGCAGGAGCGCCAGCAGGCTCAGCGCCGCCAGTCCACCCAGCAGGACTTGCGGCACGCTGTCGCCGATGCCGAGCTGCTGCATCAGGCGGGCCTGCTGGCCGCGATCGTATTGCAATACCCAGCGCTGCCAGGTGTAGACCATGCCGTCCATGCCCCAGCGCAGGTTCCGCAGCCAGCCCGGGTCTCGCATCGCGTGCAGCGCTTCGATCTCGCTGGCCTCCAGTGCGGCGTCGATGCCGCGCTCGACCCGGCTTGGCGCCACCGCGCTGGTGGGATCGACGCGCACCCAGCCGCGCCCTTCGAGCCAGATTTCCGCCCATGCGTGGGCATCGGCCTGCCGCACGATGTAGTTGCCGCCGATGGGGTTGTACTCGCCGCCGAGATATCCGGTGACCACGCGCGCGGGCACGCCGGCCGCGCGCATCAGGAACACGAAGCTGCTGGCGTAATGCTCGCAAAAGCCGCGTTGCGTGTCGAACAGGAAACTGTCGACCTGCTCGTGGCCAAGCGGCGAAGGCGAGAGCGTGTAGCTGAACGGCGCGGCGGCAAACAGCCGCAGCGCGGCCTGCGCCCGCTGGGCGGGATCCGGGTATTGCTCCGCCCACGCGGCGGCGAGTGCCCGCGTGCGCGGGTTGCCCGGCGGCAATGCCAGCGCCAGCTCTCGCGTCGCCAGATCGAGAGGCTGCGCTGCGGCGGGAGCCGAACGCGCGCGGTAGCGCAGGCGCCGGTCCACCGGGTCGCGCGTAAAAAACTCCCCGTCGGCATTGATCACCGCGCCGGCGCCGGGGGCAATCGCCTGGCCACGGTCGAGCAGGAACAGCCACGCGTGCTGGTTGGGCTCCAGCGTGATGCTGTAGTTGACGATCCCGTTGGCCGAGGCGTTGCCAACCGTTTCGCCAGGCCCGGCATCCACAGCCGTGTCGTCGGCCGCCGGCAAGCCCGGCGCCGGCTGCGCGCGCCGCTGCCGCAGTGGCGATGGCCGCCAGGTCTGTCCATCGAATTGCCACAGCACCAGCGCGCGCCAGTACAGGGCGCTGGCCGGCAACGGACCGCCTTGCACGTCGGCGCGCAGTGCGACTTCGGTCGACTGGGTGAGCCGGCTCACGCTGCCCGGGCTCATGGTGTCGCTGATGCCGGTAGTGGCCACGGCCTCGGCTTGCGGCAGCCGCCACAGTGGACGATCCAGGCGCGGAAACAAGACAAAGAGCAGCAGCGCCCAGGGTAGCCCGATCAGCGTCAGGCGGCCGAGCAACGGCCACACGGCAAGATAGCCGCGCGCCTCGGGATGCCCCAGGAAAAGCCAGTTGCGCAGCAGCCAGGCGGCAATGGCAAGGCTGTACAAGGCCAGCCAGAACGGCTGGTCAAACAGGTACAGGCTCAGCAGCAGGTAAAAGCACAGCTGGGTAACCAGCGTGGCATCGGCCAGCACCCGGCACTCCAGCAATTTGAGCACGACGAAGGCGCCCAGCAGCGCCACCGACAGGTCGCGCCCCATGTTGCCGCCGGCCTGCCAGACCAGTGCGGCGGCCACCAGCATCACCAGCCCCGCGATGATCCCGAGCATCAGGCGCGAGGGCAGCGGCGCGCGCTGGTGCCACAACAGCCAGCGCCACGCCAGCAGCAAGACCAGCAAGACGCTGATGGTCACCGGCAGGCTGCGCGCCTGCGGCGCGAGCACCAGTGCCAGCTGGCTCAGCAGCAGGCCATGCTCTTCGTGCGCAAGGGGGCGCGGTGGCAGCTTCACGGTGTGCGCTCCGGCGGGGCTTGACCTGCGCGTCCCGGCCACAGGGCCAGGGCTTCGAGGCAGGCGCGGCGATGCGCGCCCCCGCGGCCGGGCGGGATATCGACCCCGGGCAGCCGCAGGCCGATTTCCATGGTGTCGCCCGCGGCCACCACCCAGGCGCACAGGCGCGATAGCCGCGCCTCAGGGCCGAGCTGTTGCGGCAGGGCCTGCCAGTCCAGCCAGCAGGTCGGCAGGCCGCCGGCCTCGCCGGTGCGGCTCAGCCAGCGGCCGGTACGCGCGCTATGTTTCCAGGCGACGCGGTGCAGCGGATCGCCGCTGCGGTAGCGCCGCAACTGATCCGTGCCATCGTCCGAGGGCAAGGACGCCGCGCCATCATCGTCGGGCTGCGCGGCAAAAGGCAGAGGCGGCGCGCCAGGTTCCGGCCTTGGGTAGACCAGCGCGGCCAGCGGCAGGTCGGCATAGCTCCACACCCGGAACAGGCCCAGCGGAAAACGGCTCGAGAGCGTGACGCGCGGCAGCGCCAGCCAGCCGCGCTGGTTGGTAGGCATGTGCAAGATCAGCTGGCCGGAGGCATCCCGTGCCAGGCTCAGGCGGGCAGGCAGCGCGCCGGCCTGGGCCGGCAGGCTCGCCTCCACGCCGATGCGCACCGGCGCGTCGCTGCTTGAAATGCGCAGGCTGAATGCCGCCGGCTCGCCGGCAAAGGCTGGCGCCGCGCTGACACCGGCCACCGTCATGTCGAGCAGGTTGCGGTAGGCCTGCCACATGCAGGCCATGCCGATGCCGCCGAGCAGGAAGGTGAGGGCGAAGCCCAGGCTGATGTTGTAGTTCAGCGAAGTCAGCAGCATGGCCATCAGCAACACCGCGAAGCCCAGGCCGGCCCGGGTGGGCAAGATGTACAGGTGACGGCGGTCGAGCGTTACCACGCCTTGCCGGGGGGCGCGCCGGCGCTGCAGCCAGGGTGGCGACGCCCATGCCTGCCGCTTGGGGCCAGGCGCGGCCGGGGATGCCGTGCCCGGCGAGGAAAACGGCCGGCCGCGTGCCATCGGGCGTCAGGGAATGGCTACGTCAGCCAGCAGGCGGGTAAGCGCCTCCTGGCCACCGCCGGCTGCGCCGGACGGCAGCAGCCGGTGGCCCGCCACTGGCATGAAGACCGCCTGCACGTCTTCGGGCAGCACGCTGTCGCGCTGGTGCAGCAGCGCCCAGGCGCGCGCGCAGGCCAGCAGCGCCAGGCCTGCCCGCGGCGACAGCCCGGCGGCAAAGGCGGAGTGCGCGCGTGTGGCCTGCACCAGCGCCAGGGCGTAGTCCACCAGCGCCGGGCCGGCATAGACCTGGGCCGCGGCCTGCTGCAGCGCGGCCACCTGCTCGGCATCCATCACGGGCGTGCCGGCCGCGGGCGCTGCCCCGCCGAGGTAGAGCACGCGCTCGAAAGCCGGATCGGGATAACCCAGCGACAGGCGCATGGTGAAGCGGTCGAGCTGCGATTCGGGCAAGGCGTGCGTGCCGATCTGGTCCAGCGGATTCTGCGTGGCGATGACAAAGAACGGGGACGGCAAGGCATGGGTGACGCCGTCGTGGGTGACTTGTCCCTCCGCCATCGCCTCCAGCAGGGCGCTCTGCGTCTTGGGGGTGGCGCGGTTGATCTCGTCGGCAAGCACCACCTGCGCGAACACGGGGCCGCGATGGAAGCGGAATTCCGCACTGTCGCGCACGAAGACGGAGACGCCGATCAGGTCGGCGGGCAACAGGTCGCTGGTGAACTGCACGCGCTGGAACTGTAGCCCCAACGTGCGCGCCAGCGCGTGGGCGAGCGTGGTCTTGCCCACGCCCGGCAGGTCCTCCAGCAGCAGATGGCCACGTGCCAGCATGCAGGCCAGCGCCAGCCGGATCTGCCGGGGCTTGCCCAGGACGATGCGGCCAAGCTGGGCTTCCGCCTCGGAGAGCGATGCGACGATGCGTGGGCGAGCTGTCACGTGGAGCCTGCGGGTCGGGGGAGAACCCGGCCATTGTAGCGGCGCGCCTAGGCGCGGGAACAGTCTGTTTGCGCACGCAACGAGCACCCAACACACGCGGGGCGCGCCGATTCGCCCGGCTTCTGGCATTATCGAAGCTGTCGGCCCAGCCAACCCCCCATCCGCTGCAATGAACTCCCCGCTTGCTGTCCCGCCGGGTGCCGCTTCCAAAGTGGCTTCCACGGCTTCCAAGGTTTCCACCGCTTCCATCGCTTCGGCCATCGCCCCGACCGCTGCAGACTTGAACGAACTCAACCGCGCCTTTCACGCAGATGGCTATATCGTGCTGCGCGGCTTTGCCCCGCCCGCGGTCTGCGACCAGCTCGAGCAGGTTGCACGCGCGCAACTGGCCGCGGCGGCGGCGCCGGTCGAATATGAAGCCGAGCTAGGCTATCCCGGCGCGCCCGCAAGCCGCGACGCCGTCGGAGGGGCCACGGTGCGGCGCTTGCGCCAGGCCTATGGGCGCGACGATGCGTTCCGTGCATGGGCCGCCGATCCCGCGGTGGGGCAGGTGGTGGCGAGCTTGCTGGGCGAGCCGGTGCGCCTGACTCTCGCTCACCACAACTGCGTGATGACCAAGCATCCGCACTATGGCAGCCAGACCGGCTGGCACCGTGATACCCGCTACTGGTCATTTGCTCGCCCGGAGCTGGTGACGGTGTGGCTGGCGCTGGGCAGGGAGGATGAGAGCAACGGCGTGCTGCGCGTGATTCCCGGCTCGCACACCGTCGCGCTCGAACCCGGCCAGCTCGATGCGGCCGAATTCCTGATCGAGTCGCATCCGGCCAGCCAGGCCATGCTGCAAGGCGTGCGGCCGCTGGCCCTGGAACGCGGCGACGTGCTGCTGTTCGACAGCCGGCTGTTTCACAGCGCAGGCCAGAACGTTTCCGAAGCGGTCAAGTTGTCGGTCGCCTTCGCCTACCACGGTGCCAGCAACCATCCGCTGCCGGGCACCCGCTCGGCCGAGTTCGGCAGCGTCGAGCTGCCCACGCCGGCAACGCCCATGCGCTAACCGCGCTGGCGCATCAGCTCCGCAGGCTGATCAGGTTCGAGATTTTCTCGGAGGCGGCCAGCAGTGGCGGCAGGAAGCTGCTGGCCATGTCGTCGGCGCTGGTGCGGTTGGCCTGGCCGCTGATATTGATGGCGGCGATGACCTGGCCGGCACGGTTGCGGATCGGCGCGGCCAGCGAAACCAGCCCTTCTTCCAGCTCCTGGTCGTTCTGGGCCCAGCCGCGTGTGCGGATGCCGGCGATGATGGCCTTGAGCTCGGCGGGATCGGTGACGGTGCGGCTGGTACGGGCGCGCAGTTCGCTAGCGCCCAGCACCCGGTCGAGCTCCTCAAGCGGCAGGCCGGCCAGCAGCACGCGGCCCATCGACGAGCAATAGGCCGGAAGCCGGCTGCCGATGGACAGGTTGATCGTCATGATCTTGCGCGCTGGCACCCGCAGCACGTAGACAATCTCGGTGCCGTCCAGCACGGAGATCGAGCAGCTTTCACGCACCTCCTGCGACAACGCCTCCATGATCGGCTCGGCCAGGTTCCAGAACGGCATCGAGGTCAGGTAGGCGAAGCCCAGGTCGAGGATCTTGGGGGTCAGGCGGAACAGGCGGCCATCGGCGCGCACATAGCCCAGGCCGACCAGGGTCAGCAGAATGCGCCGCGCGCCGGCGCGGGTCAGGCCGCTGGCCTGCGCGATCTCGCTCAGCGTCTGGGCGGGGTGCTGCGCGTCAAAGGCACGGATGACCGAGAGCCCGCGTGCAAAGGACTGCACATAGCTATCGCTCGGCTTCTCCGGGCCCGGCGCGGCGGCGGGCGCCACGGAAGCATCCGTGGCCGGGTGGTCGGAATTGTCGGGAGCGGCAGGGCTGGCCATCGGTTGGTTCGGCTGATTGCCGAATACACACGGAAAGGCCGAAAGGGTAGAGGAAATGCGGGACGCGCGCCAGTGGCGCGCCCGCTGCGCGCATAATGTCGCGCGTTTGGGAAACATAGCTTGTAAAGGAAACATCGCCTGGTGAACGAGACAATCCAGTGGAACGATTGGGAAGCCTTCTGCTGCGTGGTGGAGCAAGGCACTTTCACGGCTGCGGCCGAGCAGCTCGACTGTCCCAAGTCCCGGGTCTCGGCGGCGGTTGCGCGGCTTGAGTCGGCCATCGGCTCCAAGCTGCTCCAGCGCACAACCCGGCGCATGCGCCTGACCGACGCCGGCAGCGCGGTGTACCGCGACGTGGCGCCCTTGTTCGCGCGGCTGCGTGAGATCCGCCAGGAAACACTGGCGCGCGAAGAGCGGGTGCAAGGCGTGCTGCGCATCGCCGCGCCGTACGAGTTTGGCGCCCAGCAACTGGGCGGCGTGATCTGCCGCACGCTGGCGGCCCACCCGGCACTGGACGTGAAGGTGGAGATCTCGCAAGGCATGGTCGATCCCATTCGTGACGGATTCGACGTCGCCTTTGTCGCGGTCGATGCCGACCTGCCCGATTCCGGGACCGTGGCGCGGCGCATCTATCATGTGGAGCGCGGCCTGTTCGCGGCGCCGGCGCTGGCCGCCGGCCTGCCGCTGCAACTGCAGCCCGAAGACCTGGCCAACCTGCCAACCCTGACCACGCCCGGTGACGGCATGTGGGAATTTACCCGCGATGGCGAGCGCGTGGCGGTACCGATCCGGCCGCGCATGCAGACCGCCAACGCCGAGCTGCGGCTGCAGGGCGCCCTGGCCGGCCTTGGCATTGCCCGGTTGTCGCTGATCTATTGCGAAGCAGAAGTCGCCCAGGGACGGCTGGTCAAGGTGCTGCCGGACTACCCGCCGCCGCCGCTGCGGGTCTTTGCCTTGCTGCCCGATCGCCGGCTGCAGCCGCGCAAGGTACGCGTCTTCATGGAGGCGGTGGAAGCCATGATGGCCTCCGAACTGCAGGACCGAAACGACGCAGCCGCGCCCGGCCCGTGAGGGCTGGCGCGGCTGTGGGGGTCATTGCGGTTGGGGGTGGGCGGCTGGCAGGCCTGCCCATGTCCGCGCTGACAATGTTGCTCACACCGTGAGCACTTGCTGACTATCTCTGACTATCTAACTGTCTCTTCCACACCTGGCGAATGCCAGGTTGCGCTCAGGCGCCGTCGCTGAAGCTGCTGCGGGGCTCGTTCACGCCGCGCGCGCCGTCGGTGTACGGGTCACGCGGGCCGCTGCGGGCGCCATCGGTGAACGGGTCGCGCGGGCCGTTGCGGGCACCGTCGGTGAACGCGTCGACCGTGCGGCCGATGCTGCCATCGAGGCGAGCCAGGTCGGAAACCGGCGTACTGGCATGCGCGGAGGCGGCGGCCATCGACAGGCCGATGGCGCAGAGGAGGGAAACGGCGAGGGTGCGGGTTTGTGCGAGGGTCTTCATGATGCTTTTCTTCCTTCGGGCATATCGTGGTGTGTTCCACGTTGGCTGTAATGTATGCCTACATCTGCCCAGGAAAAAGCGTCAATCACCAAAACACTGTTCGTCACTATGGACAATGCCCCGGGCCTGGGCCCGGGGCACCCACAGACATCCCTTGCCGGCGGGGCCTTCAAAGACCTTCAGAGGTCTTTAGTGGTCTTTAGATGTCTTCAGAGGCCAAATCGCGCGCCGAACAATCCCGCGCCAAGGCGGGCAATGATCATCAGCAGGATCTGCGCGATCACGAAAAGCGCCAGCGGCGAGATATCGAAGCCGCCCAGGCGCGGAATCACGCGGCGGATCGGGCGCAGCAGCGGCTCGGTCAGGTGGTTGATGGCGGGCGTAACGGGTGAGTGCGGGTTGACCCATGACAGAATCGCCATCAGCAGCGTGACCCACATCACCATGCTGATGCCCCACTTCAGCACATTGAGCACGGCGATCAGCAGGATCAGCGGCAGGTAGGTCAGCGGGTCGGCGCCGGAGACCAGCAGCACCAGCAGCAGGAACGCCAGGGCGGTCAGCCAGGCGCCGATCAAGGTGGCCCAGTCGATGCCGCCAAGGCCGGGAATGAACCGGCGTAAGGGCCGCACCAGCCAGTCGGTGACCTGGAATACGCCTTGCGAGACGGGATTGCGCGTGGGCAGCCGTGTCCATTGCATCCACAGGCGCAGCAGCAGCGCCATGCCGAACAAGCTGAAGACGGTATCGAGCAGGAAAAGGGCGATTTCCGAGAACATCGGTTTCGATTCCGGTGGAAGTGTGATGTCGGCAGTCAGGAGTGTCTGCGAACGCACAGATTCTGCCATACCCGCATCGGCGCAGGTCGAAACCCTGGCCTGGCCCCGGAACCTGGCACTGCCGCACGTCCGCGGAACCGCTGGGGGCAGCCCCTATAATGAGCGTCGAGCCAAGTTCCCCAGCGCCCAGACGCTGCCCCTTATGACCCGCCAGCCTGCCGCATCCAAATCCCCGCTTGACAAGCAGGATTTCGAGGCACTTTCCGATTTTCGCTACCAACTGCGGCGTTTCCTGCGGTTTTCAGAAGATGCCGCCCAGAGCGAAGGGCTGACCGTGCAGCAATACCTGCTGATGCTGCATATCCGCGGCTGTGCCGGCAAGGACTGGGCATCGATCGGCGAGCTCGCCGAGCGCTTGCAGGCCAAGCAGCACGGCGTGGTCGCGCTGGTCAACCGCTGCGAGGCGGCCGGGCTGGTCAAGCGCAAGGCCAACCCGGATGACCGCCGCATTGTCGAGGTCCACCTGATGGCCAAGGGCGAGCGCTTCCTTAACCGGCTGGCCATGCTGCACCGGAGCGAGCTGGAATCGCTGCGCGGCACCTTCCGCGTGGCACGCCTCACGGCCTTCAACGACGATGGCGCGGAGCGCGTCTGAGCGCCCTTGAAGCACCCCTGAAGCATTCCTGAAGCGGGAAAAAGGGTTTTTTTTACCCGGCAGGCACTCCCCGTTACAGGCGGTTACCAATCACAAGCCTCGGTGACACCCGAGGCGCTCCTGCGGCCCTAGACTCGCGCGCATTCCCACTCGCGTTGCTACCGCAGGAGTTTCCCCGATGCCTTTCCCTTCTTTCCCCCTTCGTACCGCCGCGCTTGCCTTGCTTGCAGCGGGCGCCCTGGCCGGCTGCGTGAGCGCGCCATATGGCGGCGGGTATGGCGGCTACGGGGCCTATGGCAATTCGGGCACGTACGGCAGCAGCACGCAGGCGGGTGGCGCTTACCCCGTGGCCTATCCGCAGCAGGGCTACCAGCAACCCGCTTACCCTCAGGCCGACTACCCGCAATCGGGCTACCCGCAGGCGCCGGTACAGGAGAGCTATCCGCAACAGGGTTACCCGCAGGCCGGCTATCCCCAGGCGAGCCAGCCGCAAGCTGCCTACGGCAACGATGCCTACGGCGTGCGCTATGGCCAGGTTGAATCCATCGAGATGTTGCCGGGACAGCCGGCTAGCGGCGGCGTCGCCGGTACTTTGATCGGCGGCATGGTTGGCGGCCTGCTCGGCCACCAGGTAGGCGGCGGCCGCGGCAATACGGTCGCGACCATCGGCGGCGCGGTGGTTGGCGCGGTGGCCGGCAACGAGGTGGAGAAGCGTGCCAACACGGCACCGCCCGCGTACCGCATCCGCGTGCGCACCACCGACAACAGCTACCTCACGCTGACCCAGTCGACGCCGTACAACCTGCGCAACGGCGACCGGGTCAAGGTGCAGAACGGCGTGGCAATGCCTTACTGACGATGGGGTTGCCCGGATCTTCTATTGTCTGAGGTCTAAGGGTGTTAGGGTTCCCGGGTGGAGAGGCGGCCGCGCATAGCGCACCCGCTCCTTCGCCTGGCGCCGTTCATCCCACAGCAAGGAGCACAGCATGAAGATCCTGATGGTTCTGACCTCGCATGACCAGTTGGGCAATACTGGCAAGAAAACCGGCTTCTGGCTTGAAGAGTTTGCCTCGCCCTACTATGTGTTCCGCGATGCGGGGGCCGACATCACGCTGGCCTCGCCCCAGGGCGGCCAGCCGCCGCTGGACCCCAAGAGCGACGCGCCCGATGCGCAGACCGAAGCCACCGGACGCTTGCGCAAGGACGCCGCGGCCCAGGCTGCCCTGGCCAGCACGCTAAAGCTCGCGCAGGTCAAGGGTGGCGACTACGACGCCGTGTTCTATCCCGGTGGCCACGGCCCGTTATGGGACCTCGCCGAGGATCGCGCTTCCATCGCGCTGATCGAGAGCATGTATGCCGCTGGCAAGCCGGTTGCCGCCGTGTGCCACGCGCCCGGCGTGCTGCGCCATGTGCGTGGCCCGGACGGTGAGCCGCTGGTGCGGGGCAAGGCGGTGACCGGCTTTTCCAATGCCGAGGAGGCCGCCGTCCAGTTGACCGAGGTGGTGCCCTTCCTGGTCGAGGATGAACTCAAGCGGTTGGGCGGCCACTACAGCAAGGCGGCCGACTGGCAGAGCTACGCGCTGGTGGCGCAGCGGCTCGTGACCGGGCAGAATCCTGCTTCGTCGGCCGCAGCGGCCGAGGCCTTGCTGACGTTGCTGAAGTCCTGATCGCCTTCGCCTACGCGCCTGTCCCGAACAAGTTCGCGTAATCCTCGCGCAATTGCCGCTTGAGCAGTTTGCCGGCGGTGTTGCGCGGCAGGTCGGGCACGAACACGATGCGCTTGGGCACCTTGTACGGGGCGAGCGCGGCGCGGGCATGGGCAAGCAGCGCCTCCTCCTCAGCGCGCGTCTCGCGCTTGAGCACCACGCAAGCCGCCACGGCTTCCACCCACTTGGGGTGCGGCAGCGCGAAGACGGCGACTTCCGCCACGGCCTCATGCTGGTACAGGCACTCCTCGACTTCACGGCTGGATACCAGCACGCCGCCGGAATTGATCACGTCCTTGATGCGGTCCACCACATACAGATAGCCGCCCTCGTCCATATAGCCCAGGTCGCCCGAGTGGAACCAGCCGCCGCTGAAGGCCTCGGCGGTCTGCTCCGGCTTGTCCCAGTACTCGGTGAGCAATTGCGGCGAACGGTGCACGATCTCGCCGAGCTCGCCGGGTCTGGCGTCCTGCATCTTTTCGTCGACGATGCGGGTTTCCACATTCAGCACGGGCCGCCCGGCCGAAGCGGGCCGCTCGCGGTGCTCATCGGGGCCGAGCACCGTGGCCAGCGGGCCGATCTCGCTTTGTCCGTAGCAGTTGAAAAAGCCCAGCGCGGGCAGTCGCTCGCGTAGCTCCTGCAGCACCGGCAGCGGCATGATCGAGGCGCCGTAATAGGCCTTGGTCAGCGAGACCAGCTGGCGCGGATCGAAGTCCGCGTGGCGCAGCAGCGCAATCCATACGGTGGGTGGCGCAAAGAAGCTGGTGATGCCGGCCTCGCGCACCGTGCGCAGGCAGAAGCCCGGCTCGGGACTTTGCGCCAGCAGGATGCTGCCGCCCATCAGCAGCAGCGGCATCAGGAAGACATGCATCTGCGCGGAATGGTAGAGCGGCAGCGCAGCCAGCGCGTCATCCTCCGGCTTGATGTCGCACGTGGCGATGGCGCTCATGTATTCGGCCAGCAAGGCGCGATGCGTCAGCACCGCCCCCTTGGGCGCGGACGTGGTGCCGGAGGTGTAGAGGATCTGCGCCGGCATGGCGTCGTCAAGGGTGGCGAGGATCTCCCCGGCGGGGCCCTTGGCCGCCGTCAGCACGTCGCGCTGGCCGCCGCCATGCAGGCTCCCCAGCAATGGGCAAGGCAGCCCTTCGACGTGCGCGGCCAGCGCCGGGTCGGCGAACAGCGCGCTGGCGCCGGACTGGGCGACGATGTATTCGACCTCGCCGCGCGTCATCGAGAAATTCACCGGCACATGGATCAGCCCGGCACGCAGGCAGCCCAGCCACAGCAGCACGTAGGCATCCGAATTCTTGCCGAACGCCGCCACGCGGTCGCCGGGGCGCAGGCCCCACCGTTGCAGCGCGGCGCCCACGCTGGCCGCCGCGGCCTCGAGTTCGCGATAGGTCCAGCTGCGTTCGCCAAAGCGCAGCGCCACCTTGTCGGGGCTGCGCCGTACCGCGCGGGCGAGGGCATCGGGGATGGTATTGCGCAGGACGCGCTGCTGCTCTGACTGCATGGTGGTCTCCGTTATGGTTTTAGGGTCCAGCAAGTCTTGAGAGCCGATGCCGCGGGGTTTGATCGCGTCATTGCATGCCTGGCGCAAGCACGATGCCATGGCCGCGGCGTTGGCCTTCGAGGGGCCAGCATAGGGGCGGGACGGCACAGGCGCAAGCCGCCCTGGCGTGGGGGAAGGCGAGAGACGCCGGGCAGGACGCCCGGCGCAAGGGGACGATAAAGCGAGGCAGCGCGCCACGGCAGGGCCATGGCGCGTGCGTGTATGCAGCCCGGTGGCGGCGGCTGCCGGCTGCCGCTACCGCCGGCTCAGGCGGACAGCGCGCCAGCCAGGAAAGTCAGGGCTCGGCCATGGGCCAGCGCGGCGGACGGCTGATGATACGAGCCGCGCGCCCAGCAGTTGAAGCCGTGATCGGCCTGCGCATAGACGTGGATTTCCGCCTGGAGATTGCCGGCCACGGCCGCGCGCACTTTCTCGACGGCGTCAGCCGGGATATGCGCATCGAGCGCGCCGTAGTGGAACTGGACCGGCACCTTGATACTGGCGGCTTCCTGCAGATTGTTCTGGATGCCGCCGCCATAGTAAGGAACCGCCGCATCGACCAGGCCGCGCGCGGCGCTCAGGTAGGCCATCAGGCCACCGAAGCAGTAGCCCACCGCCGCAATCTTTGCGCCCGGGCTGAGCTGGCCGCGCAGCGCCTTGGCGGTGGCGGCGATGTCTTTCACCGCCAACTCCACATCCACCTTCTGGCGCAACTCCATCGCGCGCGCCATGTCCGCACCAGCATAGCCGAGCTCCACGCGCGGCGCCAGGCGCCAGAACACGTCCGGCGCCAGCACCACGTAGCCGTCGAGGGCGTACTGGTCCGCTACCGCGCGGATATGTTCATTGACGCCGAAGATTTCCTGCACCAGCACGATGCCCGGTGCATTGGCAGCCTTGCCAGTGGGCGGCAGGGCCAGGTAGGCATCGAAGGCGCCGCCTTCGGTTTCAACGCGGATCCATTGGCTGTTGCTGTGGTTAGGCATGCTTGCTTGCTCCATTGACACTCAGTGACGTTGATCGGCAGGACAGAAATCCGGAAAGCTGCAAGTGTGCCACTGTCCGGGCAGACGTGCCGGGCGTGCCGCAGCCCGGCACGTCTGGCGCATCAGCTTGCCGGCTGAACGCCAGGCAGGAACTCGATGCCGGTGCGCTTGACCAGTTCGCCGTAGGAGATCGGCTTGCCCGGCCGGGCGGCGTCGGAGTTTTCGATCCAGTGCGCCCAGGCGCGGTTGGTCGATGGATCGTAGACGAGCTTGTAGAGGTATGTGGGGACCCAGACCTTGCCGTTGCCGATGGTGCGAACGTTGCCATCGAAGACCGGGCCCGTGATGACATAGACATCGCCGGCCGCGCGCATGGCGTACTTGCGCGTGGCCTTTTCGATGGAGGCCCATGCCTTGCGGTTGTTCTGGCTGTATTGCGGCACCACGTTGGCAAGCGTGAACGATTGCGACATGGCTTGCGCGGTCGGCTGGTCGGCCGCAGGCGACATATGGCCACGGTCGATGCCTTCATTGCCTTTGTAATCGTCCAGTTCCGCCCGCTCGGCGCGGGGCAGGCGCGCATCGGAAAAGAAGCGATTCGTTCGTGCTTCGTCCCTGGCATCGGTCAGTTGCGCGCGCGACAGGCGCTCGGCCACGTACAGCGGGGTCTTGCTGCGGCCCGAGTGCATGACCGCAAAGGCGTCATAGCAAAGCGGGCGCAGCTTAAGCTCGGCCGAGCTCGGTGCCTTGGGGGCCGCGCTTTGCGCGAAGAATTGAGGACATTGGGCAAAGCTACCGGAAGCGCTGGCCACGCCAGATGCCAGGCACAGCGCCACCGAGACAAAAAACGTCTTCATGCGAGAAAGGAATCCTTACAGCTTGCAGATTGAAGAGACGGCAAAAAGCCGGCGAGAGCCGTCAGAGGACATTGCACCGTCGCGCAGGATGGCGGAGGCCGTGCGCGGGAGCCGGGCATTCTGCCAGACAGAAGCGCGATGCGGAACGAGCGATGCGCAATCTACATTGACCAGGGTGGCAATGAGACAGTTCTCATTCAACGCCGTGGCGGCTCCTATAATCGCGCTTTTGCATCATCACCCACGCACCTGCGCTTTTCACGGCGCACACCACCATGCTCAACCGGCTGGAAATGCTGAGGATCTTCTGCGCGGCAGCGGAGTCGGCTTCGTTCAAGGCGGCCGCGACGCGGCTGGGCACGTCGCCGCAAACCGTCACCCGCGCGGTCAAGGACCTCGAGGAAGCCGTGGGCGAGCCGCTGTTCCACCGCAACACCCGCCAGATTCGCATCACCGCCGCCGGCGAGCGGCTGGCCGAGCGCGCCCGCGCGGCGCTAGTCGATGTCGATAGCCTGTTCGCGCATCCGGCCAGCCGCTCGGACACGGAGCTCAAGGGCGTCGTGCGCATTACCGCGCCGAGCACGCTGGGGCGGCAGCATCTGCTGGTGGCGCTGCGGAAGGTGGCGCTGGCGCATCCGGGCATCACGCTCGACATCCGGCTCTCGGACCAGGTCGCCGATGTGGTCGACGACGAGATCGACATCGGCCTGCGCCTCGGCATGTTCCGCGACCAGCGGCTGGTGGCGCGCATGACGACGCGGGTGGGCTTCCATATCGTGGGCACGCCGGAGCTGGTGGCGCGCGTCGGCAAGCCCGCCGACCTGGCCCAACTCGCCGCGCTGCCCACCACAGGCCTGATCGACCGCAGCAGCGGCCGCGCCTGGCCGTGGTATTTCGCGCAGGGCGAGCAGTTCAATCCGCGCGCGCCAGCGTTTCTCACCGACGACCCGGAGACCGAAATGGAGGCGATCCTCTCCGGGCTCGCCTACGGTCAGTTGCCTGACTATCTCGCGCAGCCCCATCTGCGCTCGGGCCGCCTCGTCAGCGTGCTGGAGCGCTTCGCGCCCGCGCCGTGGGGTTTGTACATCTACCGCTCGCGCCGTAGCCCGGTGCCGATGCGCATCCGGCTGGTGTTCGACGCGCTGGTGGCTTACTTCGGCGACAAGGATGCCGTGCCGGCGCGCTGAGCGCGCTTCCCGCTGGCTTGAACGAGTGGACGGTGGCATGCCGCCGCCGGGCAGGGTTAGCCGATAGCCGATAGCCGTTAGCTGATGAGTTCCAGAAAATGGAATACTGAAATCAAAACGTTTCCATTTTGATTGATCGTCGCAGCCAAGATAATCACTCCCATCCGCAGGCAGCGCGCCTGCAGTTTTCCGGAGTGAACAATGAGCACGAACATCGCAAGCAAGGTTGTCGTCATCACCGGCGCCAGCAGCGGGCTGGGCGAAGCCACCGCGCGTCACCTGGGCGCGGCGGGCGCCTCGCTGGTGCTGGCCGCGCGTCGCGGCGACCGCCTGGAATCCCTGGCGGCCGAGATCCGCGCCAAGGGCGGCAAGGTGGAGGTGGTGGTAGCCGACGTGAGCCGGCGCGCCGATGTCGAGGCCTTGGTGCAAAAGGCCGTGGCCAGCTTCGGCCGCATCGATGTCATGATCAACAACGCGGGCCTCATGGCCATCGCCCCCATGAGCGAGGCCAAGGTCGAGGAATGGGAGCGCATGATCGACATCAACATCAAGGGCGTGCTGTATGGCATCGCCGCCGCGCTGCCAGTGTTCCAGAAGCAGGGCACGGGGCACTTCATCAATATTGCCTCGGTCGCGGGCGTAAAGGTGTTCAGCCCGGGCGGCACGGTGTACAGCGGTACCAAGTTCGCGGTGCGCGCCATTTCCGAAGGCCTGCGGCATGAAACCGGCGGCGCGATCCGCACCACGGTGATTTCGCCGGGCGCGGTCGACTCGGAGCTCAAGCTGGGCAGCTCCCACGCGGAAAGCGCCAAGGTGGTGGGCGAGTTCTATCAGCAAGCCATCCCGGCCGATTCGGTGGCGCGCGCTATCGCCTATGCGATCGAGCAGCCGGCCGACGTGGATATCAACGAGATTGTGCTGCGCCCGACCGTGCAGGAATTCTGAGCATTGCGGGCAACAAGGCCACGCCCCTGTGGATCAGGCAGCGCGCGGTGTCTTGCGGCTGCGCATGGCCGAGGGGCGCACCTGCTGCAGGGTGCGCAGGCTCTGGATGGCATCTTCGATCGCCTCGATGCCTTGAGTGAGGCGATCGCGCGCCTGGCCCAGCGCGGTCTGGGTCTCGGCGTCGAAGATCGCCAGGTGATCAAGCGAATCGACCTCGGCCTGCAACTGGCCGACGAGCCGTCGCAACTGCGCGGTGCTGTGTGAGGCGGTGGAACGGATTGCCATTGCGGTCTCCGGAAAGGCAGGGCGCACACTCGTAAGGTAGAACGTATGCACCGGAAAGGACAAACACTTTCTCGGCGCATCCGATCGTTTTACGCGTCAGGCATCAGTCTGGAAACAGTTGGGCAAGACATCGCAAACCACAGCAAGTCGAGGGCACGAATCGCGCCATGCAATGGCATGATCCTTGCTGCCGCAAAAGCCTGTGCCGCGGCCCTTGGCGCGCACGCACGGCACATGCGCCACGCAGCTATGCAGCGAGTGCGTTCGCTAGTGGCTTGGCGTTGCGCACAATCGCCGCAATGGCCGCGCCCACGTCATCCGTGCGCGCTTCGCCGCCCAGGTCCGGCGTGCGCGGACCCTGCGCCAGCACGGCCTCGATAGCCTGCACGATGGCATCGTGCGCTTCGCGGTAGCGTGCGCTGTCGGCCGCCGCCAAGCCTTCGGTGCTGCTGAGGAAGTCCAGCATCAGCGCACCCGACCAGATCATCGCGATCGGGTTGGCGATGGCCTTGCCGTAGATGTCCGGCGCCGAACCATGGACCGGCTCGAACAGCGAGGGAAACGTGCGGTCCGGGTTGAGATTGGCCGAAGGCGCCAGCCCGATGGTGCCGGCGCAGGCGGGGCCCAGGTCGGAGAGGATGTCGCCGAACAGGTTGGAAGCCACCACCACATCGAAGCGGTCTGGTTGCAGCACGAAGCGCGCCGTGAGGATGTCGATGTGCTGCCGGTCAACCGTCACATCCGGGTAGTGCTTTGCCATGGCGTCGGCGCGTTCGTCCCAGTACGGCATGCTGACCGCGATGCCGTTGGACTTGGTCGCCACCGTGAGGTGGCGGCGCGGCCGCGATTGCGCCAGCGCGAAGGCGTAGCGCAGCACGCGGTCGGTGCCCACGCGGCTGAACACGGATTCCTGCAACACCACCTCGCGCTGCGTGCCCTCGAACATGCGGCCGCCCAGCGAGGTGTATTCCCCCTCGGTGTTCTCGCGCACCACGAAGAAATCGATGTCGCCCGGCTTGCGGTTGGCCAGCGGGCAAGGCACGCCCTCGAATAGCCGCACCGGGCGCAGGTTCACGTACTGGTCGAACTCGCGCCGGAACTTCAGCAGCGAGCCCCACAGCGAGACATGATCCGGCACTTTGGCCGGCCAGCCCACCGCGCCGAAATACAACGCGTCGAACCCTTCCAGTTGCTCACGCCAGTCCGCCGGCATCATCGCGCCGGTTTGCAGGTAGTAGTCGCAGTGCGCCCAGTCGAAGCGGACGAATTCAAGCGCCAGCGAGTAGCGCTCGGCGGCGGCTTCCAGCACGCGCAGGCCTTCGGGCATGACTTCATTGCCGATGCCGTCGCCAGGGATGACGGCAATGCGCAGGGGCGTGGGGGAGGTCGGGTTCACGTTGGAGTCCTCACTGATGGGATCGGGGAGGCCCATGGTAAGCAACTTCAGGCGGAATATAATCGGCCAAACTGTAATGCCATAAAACACACATCGTGAAGAATGACGTGCTCAACGAGGACCTGCGGGTCTTCATCGAAGTGGCGCGCAAGTCCAGCTTTGCCGCCGCTGCCGAGGCACTCGGCGTTTCGCCTGCCTATATCAGCAAGCGGATCCAGCTGCTCGAAGCCGCACTTGCGGTCAAGTTGTTTCACCGCACTACCCGCCGCGTGGTAGTGAGCGACGATGGCGAGCGGGTGTATGCGCTGGCGCAGCGTATCCTCGACGATGTGGACCGTCTCTACGAGGAAGTCTCCAGCGCGCGCCGCGAGCCGCGTGGCCTGCTGCGGGTTTGCTCCAGCTTCGGCTTCGGCCGCGTCGTCGTGGCGCCGGCGATCTCGGAGTTGTCTATGCGCTATCCCGCGCTCCAGGTGCGCTTCGAGGTGTTCGACCGGTTGGTGGATGTAGCCACGGAAGGCTTTGACCTCGATATCCGAGTGGGCGATGAGATCGCACCGCACCATATCGCGCGCCGGCTTGGCGACAACCACCGGATCCTGTGCGCGGCCCCCGCCTACCTCGCGCGCCGGGGCCGGCCGCGCACGCTGGCCGACCTCGCCAGCCATGATTGCCTGGTGATCAAGGAGCGCGACCATCCCTTCGGTGTCTGGAAGCTGCGTAACGGGATGAATGGCAACATCGAGCAGACCGTTAAGGTCACCGGGCCGCTCTCGTCCAACCACGGCGAGATCGTGGTGCGCTGGGCGGTCGACGGGCGCGGCATCGTGCTGCGCTCGCTATGGGACGTGGGCCCGCAGTTGGCCACGGGTGAACTTGAGCAGATCCTGCCCGAATGCCATCAAGAGGCGAACATCTGGGCGGTGTACCCGTCGCGCCTGACCACCTCGGCCAAGATCCGGGTTTGCGTGGAATTCTTCGAGGCGTTCTTTCGCGAGCGGGCGGCCTCGCATGGCAGCATGCGAGGCTGATATCGGTCAATTCGGTTGATGCTTGTTGATGCTGGCTGATGCCGCTTAATCCGCGTGGATATTGGCCGCTTGCGCGATCTTGCGCAGGCGCGCGATCTCGCTGGTGACGCGCGCGCGGTATTCGCCGGCGCTGCCGTACTCGGGCTCGAAGCCGTTGGCGGTCATGCTCTGCTGCAGCGCGGGATCCTTCATCATGCTGGCAATGGCGGCGTCCAGCGTCTGGCGCACCGGCGCGGGAATGCCCTTGGGCGCGACGATGGCAAACCAGGTGCTGAGCGACACGCCGGGATAGCCGCTTTCGATCGCCGTGGGCACCTGGGGCAACAGCATCGAACGCGCGGCGCTGGTGACGGCGATGGCCTTGACCTTGCCGCCCTTGATTTGCGGCGCGGCTGCCACCACGGTATCGACCGACAGCGGGATCTGATTGCCGATCAGGTCGGCCATGGCGGGCGCGCTGCCTTTGTACGGTACGTGCAGCAAGCCCATGCCGGTCGCCGCGTTGATCATCTCGCCCGCGAAGTGCGCGGTGGTGCCCGCGCCATAGGAGCCGTAGGACATGCCGCCCGGCGTGGCCTTGGCCTCGGCCACCAGTTGCTTGAGCGTGTCCGCCTTGACCGCCGGATTGGCCAGCAGCACTAGCGCGGTGGAGCCGACCATGCCGAGCGGCTCGAAGCTCTTGAGCGAGTCGTAGGGCAGGCGCGAGTATGTGACCGGATTCACGGTGAACGTGGTGGCGGCACTGAGCAGCAGGGTATAGCCGTCAGGCGTGGCTTTCGCCACATAGTCGGCACCGACGATCGTGCCCGCACCGGCCTTGTTCTCCACCACCACGGATTGCCGCAGCACTTCGCCCAGCTTGCGCGCCACCAGGCGGGCCAGCACATCCGTGGAGCCGCCCGGGGGAAACGGCACTACCAGCTTGACCGGCTTGTCCGGGTACGTCTGGGCCAGCGCCGGCCCGGCAGCCGCCAGTGCTGCGCAGGCGGCGGCACCGCCAATGATGCATCGGGCCACGCCGCTGGTCATGCCCAGCGTCCATCTTGTCATGTGCGTTGCAAACATCTGTGTTTCCCCTTGTGTTGCGATCAATGTGGTCGATGTTGTCGAAATGGTCAATGTGGCCCGGTGCGCCGGTCCTGGCCGGCGCCGCCGTGGTGGCTTACAGCGCCGGGCGGATGCGCCCGGCAGGATTGGCCTGCTCGAACAGTTGCGCAAACGCCAGCAGCGCGCGCTCGCCGCGATACTTGCCGACGATCTGCAAGCCCACCGGCAAGCCGTCGTCGGTAAAGCCGCAGGGCACCGAGATGGCGGGATGGCCCGTGATGGTGATGCGGTAGCACGAGCGCATCCAGCCGATATAGCTAGGCATCTGCACGCCTTCGATGCGCTGCGGATACTCGGTTTCGACGGCGAACGGCGTCACCTGCGACACCGGCGCGATCAGGAAATCGTAACGCGCCAGCAACGCCTGCATGCGTGCAAACATGCGGCTGTGGGCCCGCGCGGCTTCCGCCATCGCGGCGCCGTCCTGGGCCAGGCCCAGATCGATGTTCCAGCGCACCGTTTCCTTCATCCGTTCGCTATGCTCGGTGCGCGCCGCGCCGTAATTGGTGGCGAACGCCAGCGCGCGCAGCACCTCGAAGGCGTGGTCGGCCCCGCTGAAATCCGGCTCCGCCTCGTCCACCGTGCAGCCCAGCGCCTGGCACTGGCGAATCCCCTCCTGCAGCATGCGGCTCACCGCCGGCTCGAACGGCAGCCCGCCGAGCGTCGGGCTGACCGCCACGCGCAGGCCCTTGCCATCGATCCGGGGCAGGGTGGCGAAATCGCTGGCGTCGGCAGCGATTGCCAGCGGGTCGGCCGGATCGTCGCCGGCCAGCACGCTGAACATCAGCGCCACATCCGCCACCGAGCGGCCCATCGGCCCGCCCACCGTGAGCGTGTTGAAGGCATGGTTGGCCGGCGTCATCGGCACGCGGCCGATCGACGCTCGCAAGCCCACCACGTTGCAGAAGCTGGCCGGGTTGCGCAGCGAACCGCCCATGTCCGAGCCATCGGCCAACGCGACCATGCCCGCGGCCAGCGCCGCCGCGCTGCCACCACTGCTGCCACCCGCCGATACGTCCTGGCGATAGGGGTTGCGCGTGGCGCCGAACACGGCATTGAAGGTGTGCGAGCCCGCGCCGAACTCCGGCAGGTTGGTCTTGCCCAGCATGATGGCGCCCGCCGCCCGCTGGCGCGCCACCACGGCACTGTCCTGCGCCGGCACGAAATCCCGGTACACGGCGGAGCCAAAGGTCGTGCGCACGCCTGCGCTCAGGAAGGAATCCTTGTGCGCCACGGGCAGGCCAAACAGCGGCCCGGGCACGGCGCCGCGCGCCAGCGCCGTGTCGGCCGCATCGGCCGCTGTCTGTGCCTCGTCGAAGGTGGTGGTGACGATGGCGTTGATGGCCGGGTTGACGCGCTGGATGCGCGCGATATGCGCGTCAACCACTTCGCGCACGCCGAGTTCGCGGGTGCGGATGGCGCGGGCCATTTCCACGGCGCCCAGGTAGCAGATGTCTTCCATGAGGTTACGGTCTCCTTGCTTGGCTATTGCATTTTTGTCGGCGCCCCGCTGCCGCATGCCGCCTTGCATACGCTGCGCGGCGGGGCATGGCGTAACGATAAGGGCAGCCGGGCCGGTTCCCGCGAAGGGGCGTGTCGCAATGCCAACAGCATCTGCGGTCCTTGCATGCCAGTTCACGCCCGCCCGTGGCGTGGCGCGGCGCACTACCCGCACCGCCACGGTGCCGTTTGCGCGAGAACCTGCCGCGCAGGCCGCGCTGCACGGCATTTCGGCACCAATGGCGCTCGGGCCGGTTAGAAAGCTACTTTCTAAAATCAGCAAGGCAAGTGCAGGCAGGAATTATCATTGTGCAAAGGCCGGTGCGGCATTGCAGCGCGCCGCCCGCCTATCTCACCACCAGCGCGCAAGCCAGAAGCACGGAAGCCGGAAGCAAAACCATGAAGCTCACATCGATCCACGCGGTACCGCTGGCCTATTTCCTGGAGGTGGCGCAGCGCGGTTCGCTCAGTGCGGCCTCTGCCTCGTTGCATGTCGCGGTGTCGGCCATCAGCCGGCAGGTGGCCCGGCTCGAAGCGGAACTCGGTACGGCGCTCTTTGAGCGCGAGCCGCGCGGCATGCGCCTGACCGAGGCCGGACTGGTGGTGCAGCAGTACGGACGCCGCGCCTTCCTCGACGCGCAGACCCTGCAGGCCGATCTCCAGGGCTTGCTTAGCGTGGCGCACAGCAAAGTCAGGCTGGCCTGCACCGACGGCTTTGCGCGGGACTACATGCCTTACGCGATGGCGCTGTTCCAGCGCCGTTTCCCCGGCGTGAGCTTTTCGCTTGAAGTCTGCGCGCCCGCGGTCGCCACGCGCATGGTCCGCGAGGGCACGGTGGACCTGGCGCTGACGTTCGCCATCGCGGCCCAGGAAGGCATCGAAGTTGCCTATTCGGAAGCCGCGCCGGTCTATGCCTATGTAGCGCGCAAGCATCCGCTGGCCGCGCTCAAGCGCGCCAGCCTGAAGGAAGTGGTTGCGTATCCGCTGGCGCTGCCCAGCGAAACCAACACCATCCGGCAACTGTTCGACCTGGCCTGCGGCGTGGAGGGGCTGCGCCCGCGCATATTGCTTAGCAGCAATTCACTGAGCGCGCTGGTGGGCTACCAGGCGTACGCGGACGCGGTGTACCTGACGGGTTCCCTGGCGGTGCGCAACAACCTGCGCGCGGAGCGGCGCGTGCTGGTGCCGATCGCCAGCCGCGCCATGCAGCAGCGCGCGCTGCAGATACAGACCATGGCGGGGCGCCACCTGCCGCCGGCGGTGCGCGCCTTCGTCGAATGGCTCGCCGAGGACATCGCCGGGCGGCGCCGCGCGGTGCCGGACCAGCCGGCACGCCGGCGCGCGGGCCAGCCTCAGGCATGAAACGCCGGCACGGGGCCGGTGCTTAACCCGTCAGCAATCTTGTCGGCGAGTAACCGCACTTTGGATTTGCCGTGCCCGCTGCCTATGATGGAGAAACGTATCCGGAGCACCAAGCTGGCGGGTGCGGATCATAGCCAGCGGCCATCGCGCCAAGGAGGGCGGACATGTCAAACCACACCTACAAACTGGTCGAGATCGTGGGCTCGTCGCCGGACGGCTGCGACGCGGCGATCCGTAGCGCCATCGAGAAGGCGAGCGAGACCATCAAGCATATCGACTGGTTCGAAGTGGTTGAGACACGCGGGCACATCGCGGACGGCAAGGTTGCGCACTTCCAGGTCACGCTGAAGATTGGGTTTCGCGTGAGCTGAGCTGCGCGGCATCGTCCGCGTGGCTATACAACTGGTTCAGCGCTGCGTCGGGCGCGTCGCGCAGGAAGGCGAGCATCTTGTCGATGAAGGGCGCATTGGCGGTGCGTGGCACTTGCCGCACCCAGCGGATGGCCTCGTGTTCCTGGCCGCATAGCGCCAGCGCGCGGGCGTAGTTGAACTGGCCGCGAAAATCGCCGCCTTCGGCGGCGCGGCGGTAGTAGTCCATTGCCACGGCTGCGTCGCGTTCTACTTCCCAGCCGTCCTCGTAGAAGCCGCCCACGATATTGAGCGACTTGGCGTGCCCCATGTCGGCGGCCCGCAGATACCAGTCGAGCGCTTGCGGGCGGCTGGCGGCAATGCCGCGGCCCAGCACCAGCGCGGTTGCCAGGTTGTACATGCCCCAGTCGGAGCCGCGCTGCGCCGCGAGCGTGTACCACTGCGCTGCCGCGTGATCGTCCTGCAGCGTGCCCCAGGCGTTTTCGTAGCAACGGCCAGTCATGTTCGAGGCCCCGGCGTGGCCGGCGTGCGCGGCGTGCTTGAACCACGCGAAGGCGCGGGCTTCGTCGCGCTCGACGCCGTGGCCGGCGAGAAACCACTGGCCGAGAATCATTTGCGCTTCGAGGTTGCCTTGCACGGCGGCGCCGCCCAGCCAGGGCAGCGCCAGGTGTGGCGGCTCGCGCAGCTTGTCGGCCAGGCCGTTGGGGCCAAGCTGGTCAAGCTCTCCGGGAGAGACGATGCGCAAGGAGAGTGTAGCCAGTGTTTCCGGTGTTTCCATATGGGGCGATAAAGTAAAAACGGCACACCGTGCCGCAAGGGTGGTGTGCCGTGTGCGGGCTGGCCGGCCAGCAAGACCGGTCAGCAGCGCAGGGTTTGCCGAGCGCTTGCCGCCGCTTAATAACGCACGTTGAGGCTCAGGACACCGGAGCGTCCGGGAGCGATCGATGCGTAGTGGCTGGCGAAGGCCTGGTTGTAATAGACCTTGTCGGCCAGGTTGAACACATTGAGCTGCACCGCCACGTTCTTGTTGATGCGATACGAGGCCATCGCATCAAAGCGCCAGTACGAGGGCACCCACTTGTTGGTGGCTTCGCTGCCCCACACCTTGGAGACGTAATACGCACCACCGCCTACCGTGAGGTTGGGGATGATCTGATAGGTGCTCCACACGCTGAAGCTGTCCGCTGGCGTGTTGGGGAAGGACTGGCCGTTGGTGGCGCCGAAGGCCGCACCGGAGCCGCCGTTGTTGCGCAGTTCGCTCTTCAGGTGCGTGTAGCCGCCGAATACGGCCCACTTGTCGGTGACGTTGCCCGAGAAGCCCAGTTCTACGCCGTCCACGCGCTTGTTGCCGGCCATGGCGGCGGTGCCGTCCTGCTGCGTGATGCGCGCATTGGTGGTTTCCACGCGGAAGATCGCGGCGGTCAGCGCCAGGCGCTTGCGCAGCACGTCCCACTTGGTGCCGATCTCGAAGGCGCGGTTCTTTTCCGGTGCGAGGTCGGAGCCGGGATTGCGGCCACTGCGGTCCGGCCCCAGTGCGTTGCCGTCGCTGCCTTGGGCCAGGAAGGAGCCGGCCGGGGTCGACGAGGTGCCGTAGGAGACGTAGAAGCTGGCGTTGTCCACCGGCTTGTAGACCACGCCCAACTGGTAGTTGAACAGGTTGTCGTCGCGTGAGTACTCGGCGCGGGTGCCGTTGGCGGCGCGGGCGGCCTGGAACTCGGTGCTGTAGCGGTCAAAGCGCACGCCGGCGTTGAGCAGCCACTGCTTGTTCAGCTCGATCGAATCGAAGGCGTAGACCGAGCTGGTGTTGGTCTTCGAGTTGGTCGGGTTGTTCGCGCGGCTGATGGCGCCAGCCCATGGGTCGTTGGGGTTCGGGTTGTACAGCGTGGTGCAGTTGTAGCCGCCGGCAGCGCCCGGGCCGCTCGGGCAGCGGTTGCTGCCGGTCGCCACGTTGTAGCTGTCGTTCTCGCTCTTCTCTTGCGCGAACTCCACGCCGAAGGCGTACTTGTGCTTGATGGTGCCGGTGGCGAACTCACCCGACAGGTCGGTCTGGTTGGCAATGGTGTTGGCGGTGGCCACACGCGTATTGGCGCGGCGCCAGATCATCCCGTAGTACAGATTGCCCTGGCTGTCGTCCGGCTGGGTCCAGATGAAGTCCTGGCTGGTCTTGGCAATACGGGTCTGGTTGCGGAACTTGAGCGCGGGGCTGAAATCGTGCTCGAAGCGGATGGTGCCCATATCGGCCTTATCCTTGCGGAAGTCGCGATCGGACAAGCCGTAATAGGTGTTGCGCGGCACGTTCACCGGCGAGCCGTCGCCGGCAACGCTCAGGCGCGGGCGGCCATCGGTGCGGCGATTGAAGGTGGGGTTGTTGTACGGGATGCCGGTGTCGGGGATATCGTCCGACTGCATGTGGTAGTAGGACAGCGTCAGGCGGGTGTCGGTACCCAGGCCGAAGGCCACGGAGGGCGCAAAGCCCCAGCGACTCTGGTGCGTGGTATCGCGCCCGGCGACGCCGGCATCGTGATACATGGCGTTCAGGCGGAAAGCCGCGTGGTCGGCGAACTTCCAGTTGCCGTCGACCGTGGCGCGCTTGTAGTCTGCGTTGCCGACGCCAATGTTGCCTTCGGCGAAGCTGGTCAGCTTGGGCGCCTTGCTGACGATATTGATGCTGCCGCCGGCCGAGCCGCGGCCGTCGTAGGCGCCGGCCGGGCCCTTGGTGACCTCGACGGATTCGACGTTGAACAGCTCGCGGCTTTGCGAGCCGATGTCGCGGAAGCCATCCAGGAAGGTGCTGGCCTGCGCATCGTAGCCACGGATAAAGGGCCGGTCGCCAACCGGGTTGCCGCCTTCGCCGGCACCGAAGGAGATTCCGGGTACCGTACGCAGCACATCGCTCAGGCTGGTCGAGCCGGTGCTCTGGATCACTTCCTGCGGAATGATGGTGATCGACTTGGGTGTATCGAGCAGGGCGGCGGGCGTCTTGATCGACGATGCGGTGTCCGCCTTGAAGCCGCTTTCGTTGGCGCCACTGACGGTTACCGCGGGCAATTCCACGGCGGCAACGGTCGTGCTGGCCGATTGGGCAGCCACCGGCGCGGCTGCGACCGCCATGCCAACGGCACCGGAAAGGCGCGGGATGACGTTATGTTTCTTGTTCTTCCGGACGACAAAAGCGGTCTGCACGAATTCCCCCGATTTCTTGAATGATGTTGCGAATGAGATGGATTATCATTTGCGTTTCATATGTCAGTCAAGACATACATGCATAGCGTCTGTAGCGAAAACGTTACATGTTGGGGGTTGCGGTATGGGAATACATGCCGAGGCGCGAGCGGCTCCCGCGCGCCACGGCGGCGACCCACCTCGGCTCAGTAGCGCAGGTTGACGTTGAAAATGGCGGCGCGGAGGCAACGCGGAGCCCGCGCTGGTCGGCGCGATCCCGCTCGGCTCGCTGCCCTGGCCGACCACGGCGCCGGCTGCCGTGGACGAGGTGCCGTAGGACAAGTAGACACTGGCGTTTTCCGCCGGCTTGTAGACCATGCCGAGCTGATAGTTGAAGAGGTTGTCGTCACGCGTGTGCGTGCTGCGTGGGCCGACGCCACCGTTGGCGCCGGCCGGCCCGCTGGTAACCTCGACCGACTCGATGTTGAACATCTCGCGCGATGGCGCGCCGATGTCGCGCATGCCATCCAGGAAGGTGCTGGCCTGCGCATCGTAGCCACGGATAAAGGGCCGGCCGCCAACCGGGTTGCCGCCTTCGCCCGCGCCAAATGCAATGCCGGGCACGGTGCGCAGCGCCTCGGCGAGGCTGGTGGAGGCGGTGCGCCATCACCTATTCAAACTGATAGGAGTAAGTCGCGTTCAGGCGCGGCGACCGGCGCGCGGCATTGGTCGGCTTGTCGCCAACCGGCTGCGCCACCGAGACATCCAGCGTGTAGTAGCGCCGGTCCGAGAAGCGCAGGCCGATGGCCACCGATTGCAGCGTGCGGTGCACCAGCGACAAGCTGTTCGAGTACACGCGCGCCATGTCAGTCAGCACGTAAGGCTGCACGGTCTTCAGGTAGGTCAGGCCGGGCGTAAAGAGGCGGTTGATCTCAGCCGACGCGCCCCAGCCCTTGTCGCCCGCCACCTCGCCCGCCGGATAGCCGAGCCCGAAGAAGCGGCCGCCAAAGCTGATCTGCTCGCTCGACGCCAGGCGCTGCCCGCTGTACTGGCCCGCCGCGGATACCGCTACGCCGAAGCCCCAGGGCAAGTCGGTGGCCTGCGACACCACTAGCCGGCTGCGCACGAAGTCCAGGTCGTTGACGTTGTTCTCACGGCTCGCGCCGAGCGCGTTCATGCCTTTGTAGACGCCTAGCGTGGCACTGCGGGTCTGGCCCTCCTGCCGCTGCACATAGGCGAGTTCCGCGCTCAGCACGCGCACGTGCGTGGTCAGCGCGATCTGGCTGCCCGTGCCCGACTGCGTGTAGCGCTCGAACTGGTCGTTGGCATAGAGGCCGCCGGTAGCCGTGAGCGAGTATGCGTTGTTGAGGATCACCGGATAGCTGAGCGTGCCGCCGAGGCGCTTGGTGTCGTTCACGTAGCGCGTATCGAAGCCGATCTGCGCCAGCGTGCCGTTTTGCGGCACGCCACGGTAATGCGAGGCGCTCAGGCGGGCCATCATGCCCTCGGTGCCGATCGGCTGGCCGTAGCTGGCGACGTAGTATTCCTCATGGTCCGGGCCCCGGGGCGCCAGCGCGGAGACCGATATCTGTTCTCCCAGCGGCGTCAGGCTGTTGGTGGTGGCGGTGAAGATGCCGCGCACGCTCGGATCCTTGTAATCCAGGCCCATGCCAAACGTAAAGGGCTTGCGCTTGACCTCGAGCACCATCTCGCAGGCGCCGTCCGTGGTCTGCGGCGGTTGCACGGTCGCGGCCACCTGCATGCCGGGCTGCAGCGCCAGCACGTTGACGTAATGCTCGAAGGTCTCGCGGCGCAGCGGCTGGTCCTGCATCAATTGCTCTGCGATGGCGCGCAGGCGGCCTTCGGCCGGGCCCGCTTCGCCGCGGATCGTGATGGTGGAAACATGGCCCTCCACCACGGTGACCAGCACATTGCCATTTTCGAAGCTCTGCGCCGGGACAAAGGCGAAGGACAGCGGAAAGCCGCGTTGCTGGTACATCTGGGTGACTTCATTCGCTACCGCCAGCAGCTGGCCCACCGTGATTTCCTTGCCGGCCAGCGGTGCGAACCTGGCTGCAATCTCCGCGAATGGGATCGCCTTCACGCCTTCGATCTGGAATCGCTGCGGCGTGAGCTTGCTGGTGAGCAGGTTTTGCAGCGCGGAGTCTGGCCGTTCGACCTGCACGGTGACATTGCTCTGCGGCGGGCGCGCGGGCGCGATGCTAGGCAAGGTTTGCGTGGGATCGCCCAGGATCGGGCTGCGTGGCTCCGCAAGGATACTGTTGCAGGCGCCGATGCCGAGCAGCAATGTGGCAACACGCAGGTGTGTGTGCGTCATGGTAATACCCCTGGATCCGTAAAAATCAGCATGCGGCTTTAACGCGCTGTGCCAATGACGCCAGGGGTGCCGCTACCCTTGGCGCTGCTGCGTGGCCGATCGCGTTCTCTTTTAAAAGGGGCGCGTCGAACGCGCCCCCTTTTTTTAATTCTTACATGCAGGCGCACGAAGCGCGAAGCATGTATTGCCTGCTTGACACTTAGCGCTTGCCGCCGAGGCCGCCCAGCAGGCCACTCACGAGGCCGGTAACCGGCGCCAGTGCGTTGTTGCCCGAGCCGCTGCCGCTGCCTGCGCCATTGCCGCCGGTGACACCAGCGACGATGCCGGTAACCGGTGCGAGCGCATTGCCTGCGCCGCCACCCGAGGCACCGCCAGCTGCGCCGGTGACCGTGCTCACCACGCCGCTGACAAGGTTGGTGACAGGCGCGAGCGGGCTGCTTGCGCTGCCGCTGCCGAGGCCGCCGGTGAGCCCGCCGGTCAGGCCACTGACCAGGCTGGTGACGGGCGCGAGCGGGCCGCTCGCGCTACCACTGCCCAGGCCGCCGGTGAGCCCGCCCGTCAGGCCGCTGACCAGGTTGGTGACAGGCGCGAGCGGGCCGCTTGCGTTGCCACCCGTCAGACCACCCGTGAGGCCGCCCAGCAGGCTCGTGACCGGCGCCAGCGGGTTGCCAGTACCCGTGCCGCTCGGGTTGTAGGCCACGCCGCCAAGCGCGGCCACCGTGCTGCCCGCGCCAGCGACGATGCCGCCCACGCCCGACACCACCGGCGTGTTGGTCTGCTTGATTGTGTTGCCCGCCGTGGCCAGGCCGCCGCCAAGCGTCGCCAGGAGATTGTTGACCGGAGCTCCCAGGCCGGTTGCCGCCCCGAGCGTCTGCGTGGTGCTGGTGAGTTGCGAGGTGAGCGGCACGATGAGCCTGCTGACGCCGCCGGTGAGCTGCTCCACGGGGCCGGTCGAGAGGGCCGCGCCGAGCTGGGCGCCCGCGCCATTGACCGCGGTGCCGACTTGCGAAACCAGTGAGCCCACCGGTGTGGTGACGGCTGCCAGGGGCGACAGCGGACCGCTGCCCAGGCCGCTGACGAGCGAGCCGGCGTTGGTCACGGCATTGCCCACCTGACTGACTACGCCGCCGGTGCTTGCCACCGTGGTGCCGAGCGGGTTGGTGGCATTAGGGATGTTGCCCAGGCCGTTTTGCACGCCGTTGCCCAGGGTGCTGACCGCGGCGCCGAGCGAACCGACCACGCCACCCAGGCCATCCTTGGATTGGGTCGAGAGAATCGGCAGGTTGGTGTTCTTGATCTGCGTGCCGAGGTCGCTCACAGCGTTGCCGGCGGAGGTCACGACGCCACCCGCCTGATCGACGATCTTGCTGGTCGGCGTCAGCGCGGCCGTGTTGCCACCGTTATTGCCACCGTTGTTTCCGCCATTGTTGCCGCCGTTGTTCCCACCGTTATTGCCGCCGTTGCTGCCACCGCCCGTGCTGGCGTTGGTGCCGCTGCCGCCGGCGGTGCCTGCGCTGGTACCGCCGCCATTGCCGGTGCCCGCACCACTGCCGGTATCCATGGACGTTGTGCCACCACCACTTGCGCAACCGCCAAGTGCCAACAGCGAGCCGAGCAGTGCCGTGATGAGGATCTGTTGAGTACGCATGACCTTTTCCCTTTTTTCTTCCCGTCGTGAAATCACGGAGCGCGTGGCGCCTGCCGTGGTGTCACTCCATAGCGCAAAGGGTGTGCCAGTGCGTGCCAGCATGCCGCCGGCTCGTGCGCGGACGCCGGATAAAAACGCGCCAAGCCTTGCCGCGCTTGGGTTTGAAGAGGATGAGACATAGCCGGTAAAGGACCAGACATGAGCGCGCTGTGCGGTGTTTCAGTGTTACGCGTTACGTAACGCCGCGGCGCCGATACGGAACAACGCGGACTTGTTCCCTGCGCCGCTGCCGCATGCCACCGTGTCGGCAACGTGTGGGCAGGCGGTGCGTGCGCAGTTGCGCATCGGGAACATCGAGGGGGGAACATGTTACGTAGCACGTAACACGCCGCGCGGCTTGGGGGCGCCTTGCTGTGCAACGTGACGCGTGACTGGCCCATGTTCGCCATCCCGCGTCAATCAACGGTTTGCGCGGCGGCGCCAGCGGTGATGGCCTGCCTTGCCGACAGCGTGCCATGCAGCTGGCACGCAGCTTGCGGTATTGACTCCCGACAAGCGCGGCGCACAGCGCGGCGCGGAGCAAACGCCTTCGTCGTATTGCGGTATTGCGTTCCGCGCTCAAGGCTTCGCATGCATCGTCCAAGAGCCAATTCGATTGCAGTTCCAAAGGAGAACCTTCCGCGAGGAAGACCAGGAGATCCCATGAAAGCGCATTTCGCCCCGATGTCATCCATGACCCTCGCCTGTGCCGCCGCACTGTTGCTGCTGGCAGGTTGCTCCTCCGGCGGATCCGGCAGCGGCGTGAGCCCCAGCGCCGTCACGCCAACCACGCCCCCTCCGAATACACCGGCTGCGACGCCCGACACCACGCCCACCGCCAAGGTCACTGAAGGCGTGGGCAATACGGTGGTGGCAGCGGGCAATGCGGTGAGCGATATCGGCAAGCAGATCCAGGCTGCGCAAGTGCCGCTGCTGCCTGACGCCACGCGCAACGCGCTCGGCGGCGTAGTGGTAAATGCGGGGAACACGGTTGGCACGCTAGGCGTGGGTGTGCGCGACGGCCTTGGCAAGATGGGTGCAGTCACCGATCCGCTTGGCATCACCGTGTCCAGCACGGGCAACGTGGTGCAGAAAGCCGGCGTCACGGTATCGAGCGCGGGCGATCTCGTGAGCAGCCTCGGCACCGGGCAACTGGCGCCGCTAGGCGCGGTGACCACACCCGTGGGCGGCCTGGTCAATCAGGTTGGCGGCGCGGTGACGATGGCCGGTGGCAAGCTCGGCGAGGCGCTCTCGACCGGCCCCGTGGCGCAAGTCACCGGCAGCGTGAGCAAGGTGATCGTGCCGCTGACCACGCAGGTTACCACCGCTACGCAAACGGTTGGCGGAGCCACCGGCCTTGGCGCGCCGCTGGACAAGCTGCTGGCAACCCTTGGCAACTCCGTGGCCAGCGGCGGCAGCCTGCTGACCAATACCCAGGCCCCATTGGTCTCCAGCCTCGGCGGTGTCGTGACCGAGGCCGGCAAGACCGTCGCCGGGGCCGGCGTGCTGGTGCACGGCAACGGCACCGGCGGCAATCCGCTCGGCGGGTTGCTCGGCAACCTGCCTCTTGGCGGCATCGCGGGCGGTTCCAGCTCGGGCACGGGCGCAGGCGCGGCAGGCATGCTGGCTCCCGTGACAGGCTTGCTGGGGGGCGTGACGGGTGGTGCTGCCGCGGGCACTGGCACTGCCGGCGCGCTGGGACCTTTGGCCGGTTTGCTGGCGCCTGTGACGGGCGTGCTGAGCGGCGCGCGCAACGCTGCAGCGGGTGCGGCTACGACGACATCGAGCACGCCGAACACGCCGGGGCTGACCAATCTGCTCGGTGGCCTGGCTCGTTAATTGTTGATCTGAATACGTCGAATACGTCGATACGTCTTTACGGTGCGCAGTTGTCCTTACCCCGCGGCTGCGCATCCTTTTACATCACACCGCGCCAAATGGCTCACCCGAACGGGTGTGGTATTTGACGCGAGTAGAACTTTTGCTCTTTAAAAAACACTGTTTTCAAACGGACGTCAGCCATTATGCTGAGACAACTATAACTCCAAGGGGGGGTATGGTTGATACATGGCTTTGATCTATAAATTGTTCACCAGCGTTACCGCTCGGTACTAACCTGGCCACAAGAGCGAGGCGGTATCGGAGGGGTAAGCGGACGCTGCGTGATGACATAAATTAAAATCGGAGTGACATCATGAAAAACGCTTTGGCACGCTTTCTTCGGGACGAACAAGGGGCAACCGCAATCGAGTACGGGTTGATTGCGGGACTCATTGCTCTGGCTCTTATCGGCACGGTCACCCAACTAGGCACTGACGTCAGTGCTCTGTTCACTCGCTTGAGCAGCAAGGTTACGGCCATTCTTCCCGCATCCGGTGGCTAAGTGTTAGCCCTAATTGCCGCGTTATTCTGCGCGGCAGTCATCTGGACCGATTTCGCTTATCGCAAAGTACCAAATGCCGTGCTGGTTGCCACGATTGTGGCAATGAGCCTGGCGCTTGCGTTCGGGCCGCCTCCTGAGCCTGGGGTGGCTTCCCGGCTGCTCGGCTTTCTGGCGGGCCTGCTGGTCATGTTGCCGGTTTATGCACTCGGCCGCATGGGCGCGGGCGACATCAAGTTCTTCGCCGTCACAGGCTTGTTCACTGGCCCCATGGGGCTGGTGACGGTATGGGTCGTCGGCAGCCTGCTGGCGCTTGCGCATGCCTTGCTGGTGCGCATGCAAGCTGGCGCGGTCTGGGCTGTATGGCGAGACCATTTCACAAGCTTGTTGCAGCGAGGCGGCGGCATGAGCGTCCCCGGTGCGGTGCGCCATACAGCGGAGGAGCGCGGCATTCCGTACGCCGCGTACCTTGCGATCGGTTTGTTGGTCTGGATGATTTTGGGAAGGTAGCTGCCGCGCGGGCGAGGGGCTGTTAGCCAACCGCCTGTCGCCCGCGCCACCGGTCGGCGCAAAAAGTAAAAGATAACCGGGTGAAGTATGCCATTGCGGGGAAACCATGCCGTGCGGACGCGCTCGTCCGGAACGGCTGCGCTTGAATTTGCCATCGTGCTGCCGGTTCTTCTGGCTGTCGTGATCGGCATTGTCTATTTCGGCATCGTGCTGGCCCTGCAGCAGACACTGACGCTTGCTGCGGAAGAAGGTGCCCGTGCAGCCCTGCGTTACCCCAGTGGGGCATCGGCCAATAACGCGGCTGCCACGCAAGCCTTGCGGGTGAGCGCGGCTTCGACGACGGCTTTGGCTGTGCTGCCTGCCTCAATCAGCAGCGTCATTCCCACCGCCAATATTGCGCAAGTTGTCTCCTGCGCCAATCCAAGCGGCTCGGTATGCGTGACGGTAACGCTGAACCTTCCCTCAAGCGCGATCTTGCCGGTCATACCCGGGGTACCGATTCCCACAACGCTGACTGGCAGCGCGACGGTGCAACTGGCACCTGACACATGAGGATCTGCCCACGCCACGAGCGGATGCCGTTTGTCGACATGTGCCTAAGCCAGATTCCATTTATCCAAACCAGAGAGTTCGCATGACCAGCAAACAGATCCGCGTGCTTGCCATCGCGCTGCTCGTCCTTGCCGCGTTGCTGGCGTTGCTCGCGTGGCGCGTGGCGCGTACGCCGGCCAAACCAGCGGAGCCCGTAATGGCAAGCATGCAGTCGTATCCGGTGGTGATCACAGTGAAGCCGATCGAAGCCGGCAAGCCGGTCCCCGTCGACGCGCTCAAGGTAGAGCAATTGCCCATCAATCCGGCGGGGGCTTACACCGAAGTGGCCCGCGTGGCAGGCCAGGTGCCGCTGGTTGGCATCGGCGCGAACGTGCCGGTACTGGAAAGCCAGCTGCTGGCGGGCCTTGCCACTCAGGTGAAAGAGGGCGAGCGCGCGGTGGCGGTTGCGGTCGATGAAGTGATTGGCGTTGGCAACCAGGTGCAGCCGGGCGACTTTGTCGATGTGTTCGCGGTGTTCCGCCGCGATGGCCAGGAGATCGCAGGCAGCCAGGCGCGCATGCTGCTCGCGCGCCTGCGCGTGCTGGCCTATGGTGCGGGGACGGTCAATGAAGCCGCCAAGCCCCCGCCCGAGCAAATGATGGCGCGCCGCGAAGGCGCGAAGACCGCCGTGCTGGCAGTGCCGGTGGCCAACGTCGGCAAGCTGGCTATCGCACAGCAAACCGGGCGCCTGTTGCTGGCCCTGCGCAATCCCGACGATCCGGATGTTCCCACCGAAGGCTTGTTTGAGGATCCCGCACCGGTCATGCAGGCAAAGACGCAGGCAAAAGGCGGGGCGCCTGCCGCAGCGCTGGCGCCATCCGATCGCGCAATGGCAGGCGTTGCGCTGGCAGGGATCGCGGGTGGGGCACGAGGTGAAGCGCTTCCTGTCAAGGCAGCGCCATCGCCTGTCCCGGCACCTGCAGCCATCGCGCAGCGCGCCCATGGCGCGGGCGCGAGCAGCGTCGCGCAAAACAGTGTTGAGATGATCCGCGGCGGCAAGCGCGAGATCGAATGAAGCCAGGCACGCCGTCGTGGTCGAAGCATGCCTCGTGCACGCCCGCCGGATTGCATTTGGATTGGTGTTTTCAGTGTTACTTCTGGATAGTCGATTGATGAAATCCATTCTTGCCGGGGCCGCCACCATCCTGGCCGTCTGCTGCACCGTCCCCGCGGCGTGGGCGCAGCAGGCCGATGGCGGCGTGCGTGATCTGAGGCTGGTGGTGGGTAGCCAGCGTGAGCTACGTCTGAACAAGCCACTGGAACGCGTGGCGATCGGCAACCCTGCCGTGGCGGATGCGTTGCTGCTAAAGAGCGGCTCGGGTGCCAACGGCGTGCTGGTGGTGGCCAAGAAGCCGGGCGCTACCGAGCTGATGGTTTGGCCGCGTGGCGAAGCCGCGCAAACCTACCGGGTGCAGGTGGATGCGACGCGAGGCGAGTCCGGCGATCCCGACGTGACAGTGTCGGGCGGGGGCGCACTGATCAGCGGCGAGGCGCGTGATGCGCAGGCTTCGCTGCGCGCCCAACTGGCGGCGCGCTCGGCCACCGCTACCGCCGAAGGCAAGGGTGGTGTGGTGATCGATCGCTCCACGATTCCGGTCAGCAGCACGGTGCAGGTCGACGTGAAAGTGGTCGAGGTCAGCAAGACCGTGCTCAAGGAGGTGGGGTTCAATTTCTACCGGAACAACGGCGGCTTCGCCTTTGGCACGTTCTCCCCGTCGTCGCTGAACAAGTTCACTTTCACACCGCGAACGGACTCCACGCCGGGTTCGCTCAGTGCCGACATCAGCTCGCCGATGAGCAGTGCCTTCAATCTTGTCGCGGCGTCATTCTCGCGCGGGATCTTCGCCAACCTGAGCCTGCTTGAGAGCAATGGCATGGCGCGGGTGCTGGCCGAACCGAGCCTGGTGGCGCTGTCCGGGCAGAGCGCGAGTTTTCTTGCCGGCGGGGAGATCCCGATCCCGGTGCCGCAGGCACTCGGCACGACCACCATCCAGTTCAAGCCCTTCGGCATTGGCCTGACCGTGACGCCCACCGTGCTAGCCAAGGATCGCATTGCCTTGAAGGTGGCGCCTGAAGCCAGCGATCTCGATCCGTCACGCGGCATATCGATCAACGGTGCCATGGTGCCTGCCATTGTCACCCGCCGCGCCGACACCACGGTGGAACTCGGCGATGGCGAGAGCTTTGTGATCGGCGGGCTGGTCAGCCGCACCACGGTCAGCAACGTCAACAAGGTGCCTTTGCTCGGCGACCTGCCGATCATCGGCACCTTCTTTCGCAACCTGAACTTCAACCAGGAAGACCGCGAGCTGATGATCGTGGTCACGCCGCGCCTGGTGCGCCCGCTCGCCAAGGGCGCGGCGGCCGTGGCCGCGGTCAGCGAGGATGGACGCACCAGCGGCAACCCCAATGTGTGGGGCCGGTATGTGCTTGGCGAATACGTCGATCCGACGCTGCCAGGGTTTTCAAAATGACATTGGGCAAGCAGGACGACGGCGCAAGGCAGGGTCAGATGGACTTCTTCCTGTTCAACACCGCACAGCCGGAGCCGCGCCAATGGCTGGCCAACGCGCTCGGCAACCTGGGCCGGCTGGTCGTCGAGGCTGGCCCGCAGGATGCCTTTGTGGAGCAGATCGCCACGGTCAATCCCGGCATGGTCTTCCTGCATTTTTCGCGGGAGCAGGCGCTGGCATCAAGCCGGCTGGCCGAGCACGTGACGAAGCTGTACCCGGGGCTGCCGCTGGTGGCGGTGGGCAACGCGGGCGAGCCGGACATCATGCTGGCGGCGCTGCGGGCTGGCGCCAAAGATTTCATCGACATGACCGCGCCGCCGGCCGGCGCGATCGAGATCGTGCGCAGGCTGCTGGCGGTGCGCGGCCACGCGGAGCCGGCGCGCCGGGGCAAGGTCGTGGCGGTGCTTGGCGCGCGCGTGGGCGTGGGTGCCACAACGCTGGCTACCAACCTCGCGGCAGCGGTGCGCAAGCGCAGCCATGGCGAAGTGCTGTTGATGGACCTGGGGCTGCCGTCGCGCGACGGCTCGTTGTATATGAACATCAGTCCCGGCTTTCACTTTGTCGAAGGCGTACGCAACCTGCGGCGCTTCGACCAGGTTTTCGTGCAGACGGCGCTGGCGCGCCACGGCAATGGCGTGGCCGTGTTGCCGCTGCCGGCCACGCTGGCGGAGATGCGGGATATCTCGTTCATGGAGGCGCTTGGGCTGCTGAATCGCCTGCGCGCCTTTTTTGACCTGCAGGTGGTGGACCTGGGCGGCTTTAGCAATGTCGATTTCATGGCGCACCTGGTCAAGGCCGCCGACATGGTGGTGTTGGTGGTGGACCAGAGCGTCGGCGCCATCGTCTCGGCTGCGGAGTTGCTCCAGGAGTTGAAGAAGCGCGAGGTGGAGCGCGAGGACCTGCACTTGCTGGTCTCGCGTTTCGAGGCGCGCCTGGGCGTGGACGCCCAGCAGATCGCGCAGCGCCTGGAGGCGCCCTCGGTCGGCACCTTGCCCGACCGGCGCGAGCCGCTGGTGCTGGCGCTCAACCGTGGCGTGGTGCTGGCCGATGACAGCCCCGCCGATCCCTATGTCCGTGCCATTGGCCAGTTGGTGGATCGGCTGGGATACCGTGCCGGCACTGCAAGCGAAGCTGGCTTGCTGGGCCGGGTAAAAGAAAAACTGCCCGAAGCGCTACGCGCCATGCGCGTGATACGCGCTGAGCGGGCTGGGAACTGACATGTCGCAAGCCATCGAATTCTCCGATAACTCCGCCGCGCCTTTTCCTGCTTCGCAGGAATTCCAGAACATCAAGGAGGCGGCCCATGAGCATCTGCTCACCCGCATTGAGGAGCTGGGCGCGGAGTTCGGCCGCTGGTCGCGCACCGCGATCAACCGCTTTGTCGACCTGGAACTGGAGAGCTTCATGCGGCTGCGCCGCATCCCCATCAACGAGGCCGAGCTGCATCAGATCGCCGAGGCGCTGACCAAGGAGCTGGCGGGCTTCGGTCCGATCGAGGACTTGCTCAACGACCCGGCGGTGGAAGACATCCTGGTCAACGGGCACCTGGACGTCTACGTATCCCGGCATGGCGTGCTGGAGCGCATCCCCGTGCGCTTTGCCGATAGCGGGCATCTGCTGCGCATCGTGCGCCGCATCCTGGCGCCGATCGGCCGGCGGCTGGATGAGTCCAATCCCATGGTCGACGCACGCCTGCCGGATGGCGGGCGCATCAACGTGGTGATTCCCCCGCTGGCGCTGGCCGGACCGGTGGTGTCGATCCGCAAGTTCCGCAAGGACCCGCTGACGCCCGCGGACCTGCAAGGCCTGGGCACCATGAGCCCCGAGGTCAACGAACTGCTCGAGGCCGCCGTAAAGGCCCGCTGCAATATCCTTGTCAGTGGCGGCACCAGTTCGGGCAAGACGTCGCTGCTCAATGCGCTGGCCACCTATGTGCCCGACGGCGAGCGCGTGATCACCATCGAGGACACGGCGGAACTGGCGCTCAACCATCCGCACGTGGTGCGGCTGGAGAGCCGCCCTGGCGGCTTCGAAGGCACGGGCGTGGTGTCGATCCGCGACCTGCTGCGCAACAGCCTGCGGATGCGGCCCGACCGCATCATCGTGGGCGAGGTGCGCGGCGGTGAGGTGCTGGAAATGCTGCAGGCCATGAGCACGGGGCACGATGGCTCCATGGGCACCATCCACTCGAGCAGCCCGCGCGAGTGCCTGTACCGACTGGAGATGCTGGCCGGCTTTGCCGGCTTCCAGGGCAGCGAGGCCAGCCTGCGCCGGCAGATCGCCAATGCCATCGACTTTATCGTGCAGATCGGCCGGCTCTCCAACGGCAAGCGCCGCATCCTCTCGATCACGGAAGTCACCGGCCTTGGCGACAACATCATCTCGACCCAGGAGCTGTTCCGCCACGAGCCGTTCGTCGGCCCCGACGGCAACGAGGTAGACCGCTGGCTCTCGCTTGGCATCCTGCCGCATTCGCCCAAGCTGGCGCGCATGCGCCCGACCAACTTTGGCCTGGACGACCGCTTCGATGTCTAGCGCGGCGCTGGTCGTTGCGGCGGCCGCTCTCGTCTTGCTGGGACTGGGCCTGCTGATGCTGTCCAGCGCCAAGGCGCGCGCGCAGGAAGAGAGCGCGCGTGCGTTCCTGCAAGCGCAGACCGAGCAGGTCAAGGCACGCTATGCGACTACGCCGGAGCCGCAAGCCGGCAAGAAGCAGCACGACCTGCGGCGCAAGTGGGCGGATTTCCTGCGCCGTGCGGACCTGGCGCCGACGCGGCGCACTTATGCGTTGTGGGGTGGTTCCATCATCGGCTTGGGGCTCGTGGGCGTTGCCATGGGCGGCTGGCTGGCTGCATTAGCCGCGCTGTCAATCGGGGTGGTGATCCTTTATTTCATGCTCTGGAACCGAGCCCGTCGTACCGGGCAGAGACTTCGCCAGCAGTTGCCGTCGTTTCTCGATGCGGTAGTCCGGATGATGAGCATCGGCAGCAGCGTGCCTTCGGCCTTTCAGGCTGCCATCGGCAATACCGAGGCGCCATTGCGCCAGTGCCTGGTACAGGCCATCCACTTGCAGCGCGCAGGCAAGGAACTGGATCAGGCGGTCTTGCAGGTCGCGCGGATCTACCAGGTCGACGAACTGATGCTGCTGTCTTCCGTGCTACGACTCGCGGTGCGCTACGGCGGTCGCGCGGACATTGTCATGGAGCGTACCGCCGCCTTCATGCGAGACCGCGAGCAAGCGCAACAGGAACTGCATGCGCTGTCGTCCGAGACGCGGTTGTCGGCCTGGGTACTTGGCTTGCTGCCGATGGTGGTGGCGGGGATGATGTTCGTGATGAATGCCGCCTACATCATGATGATGTGGCGCGACCCGGCCGGCAAGACGCTATTGCTGGTTTCCGTGATACTGGAAGTGATGGGGGCGGCCATGCTCTATCGGCTGGCCAAGTCGGTATAGGAACAAGGGACCATGGATAGCACTACCTTGATCTCGCTGAGCCTATGCGCGGCGGCCATCGGGCTAGCGGCCCTGGCCTTGCCGCTGGTGGGGCAATGGCGGCAACGTCACCGCGCCGAGCGCACCATCGACGCTGCGCTCTCGCGGCAGGCTGCCGAGGCTGCCGCCGTGCCGGATGCTCCCGCCACTGCTCCGGCCAGCACAGCCAATGTTGCCAACGCCGCCGCGGCACAAAGCGCCGGCGCTCGCATTGGCGCGCGGCTGGGCAGCCAGCTTAGCAAGCGCTTTGACCAGCGTTGGCTTGAATCGCCGTTGGGCAAGGCCGTGGTGACGGTCGAAGAACAGCGATTGCTTGAGCAATGTGGTTTTTACGGTGACAAGGCCCGGGCTATATTTGGGGGACTGCGCCTGTCATTACCGGCGGCGTTGGCGGCAGGGGTCTTTGCATGGCGTTTGCCCACATCGCTGATGGGCGCAACGATGTGGGCCTTCGTCACGTTCGCGGTGTTTTTCCTGGCGCCCAAATGGGCGCTGCAGCGTCGGGCCAGCAGCCGCATGCTGCGCCTGGAGGATGAGTTGCCTGTGCTGGTCGACATGCTGCGCCTGTTGCAGGGTGTGGGGCTGTCGATCGATCAGAGCCTGCAGGTGATCGTGGCTGAGTTCGGCGGCATGCTGCGCGTGCTTGGCCCTGAGCTGATGCGTGCCAACCAGCAGTTTGCCTCGGGCCGGTCGCGCGACCAGACGCTCCAGCGCATCGGGAAGTTATTCGATAGCGAGGACCTGAAGAGCCTGATCACCATGCTTAGCCAGGTGGATCGATTCGGCGGGGCCGTCCAGGAGCCACTGCGGCAATTCGGCTTGCGCCTGCAGGAATCGCGCAAGGCGCGCATGAAAGAACAGGTGGGGAAGCTGACCGTGAAGATGACTGCCGTCATGGTGGTGACCATGCTGCCCGTATTGCTGATCATCACGGCCGGACCAGGCTTTTTGGGCGTGATAAGAATGCTGGCGCATATGTCGGGGGGACCGAAATGAACAAACAAGACAAGCGCTCGGGAAGCAGGACGAGATATCGATCGCTTTGGCCCGCACACTCTTTAACCACCCTGGCATCGGCCCTGGCCCTGGCCGTGCTATCCGGCTGCGGCACCAGCCTGGCTACCCGCATGAGCGATCAGGCCGATGCTCAGGTGGAGCTGTCCAAGCTGCGCGACAAGCAGGACCGGGCCATCTACGACGATAAATCGGTCTACCTCGGCCTGATCGGCAAGATGCAGGAAGAGGGCCTGTACTTCGCGTCGCTTGCGCATATCGACGTCTACGAGAAGCGCTTCGGCGCGTCGCCGGCGATGACGCTGATGCGCGCGGACGCGTTGCGCGAGACCAATCAGGATGCCGCCGCCGAGCAGGCTTATCGCAGCCTGGCCGGCACTTCGGTGCAGGCGCGCGCTTACCACGGTCTGGGCCTGATCGCCGGCCGCAGGAACGACTTTGCCGCTGCCGCGACAGCGTTTCAATTGGCAGCCGGCGCGGATCCCACCAACGCGCAGGTGGCCAATGACCTGGGCTACGCGTTGATGCGCACGGGTGCGTTGGGCGAGGCGCGCGTGCCGGTGATGCAGGCCTTGCAACTCGATGGCAAGAACCCGCGCGTGGTGAGCAACGCGGCGGTCTGGCTCGCAGCCGACGGCAAGCGTGAGCAGGCGGCGTCGCTGATGCAGCGGGCCGGCCTGCCAGAGGCAACGCGCAAGGCGGTGTTGCAGGAAGCAGAGCGGGTCCGGCGCGCGAGCACGCAACGCGAACGCGTTGCCGCGCAGCAGGCCGTGGCGCAGACCGCGCCACAATCGGCCCGGCTTGCCGCCACCGGGACACCCGGCCCGAACCATCAGCGCCTGACCGATATCCTCCAGGCCACGCCATGAGAGATCGCTGGATGGCACAACCGCGCAATACCCGATACCCGTTGTCCGCGCCGACGGCACCAACCCAGGAGATTTCCATGAACCAGACCGGAACAAGAAGCCTGCGTGGCCATGCCCGCCGCAGTGGACTGGCGCTGGCGATCGCCATGCTCGGATTTGGCGCCTTCCCCGCCGAGGCCCAGACGGACGCACCTGCAACACCCTTGGCGCGACCGGCCCGGCAAGAGATTGGCCCGCATACCCGTGGCATCCTCGAGATCCAGCGCAGTGGCGCCCAGGCGGGCGAGCTGCAGGTGTTGCGTGGGGAGCAGGCAGCCCTGTCCTACCAGCGCTATATGGCGACGTTTGCCTATCCGATCCCCGAGTTCTACACGGGCCAGGCGGGATCGAAAAATGGCGCCGGCGGCGCAAGCCAGGGAGTGGCAGGCCGATGATTCGCTGCCGCTCGCCTCTCGTCGCCGGGCGCCGACGCGGGCAGCGCGGTGCCATCGGCGTGCTTGGCGCCCTGCTGCTGGCGACGGTTGCGATCGGTTCGCTGGTGTCGATCGATGTCGGCCATGTGTTCTACCGGCAGCGCCAGTTGCAAAAGATCGCCGACATGGCCGCACTGGCCGGCGCGCAGCAGCTCAAGCAAGCCGCGGCCGCCGCCACCGTGTCGGCCAATGTGCTGAGCGCCACGCAGTCGGCGGGCACGCAGAATGACTACGCCGGCACGGCGACTGCCAATTGCAGCGCAGCGGGCAGCAGCGATGCCGATGGCATGCGTGTCTGCCTGGGCGTATGGGATCCGGCTTACAGCACTGGGAGCGACACCGTACGGCACTTCAACGCCGGCTACGACACCACCAAGCTATCGGCAAACGCGGTGCAGGTGGTCGTGACCCAGACCGTGCCGATCCTGTTCGTGATTCCTGGCAGCGCGTCGCGCCAGTTGCGCGCGGAGGCGATCGCCAATGCGAGCCCGCCGGTGGCGTCGTTTTCGCTGGGTAGCGGGTTGTTGGATGTCAACACCGGTAGCAGTGTGCTCAGCAGTTTGCTGGGAACCTCGGTGCAGTTGTCCGTTTTGGACTGGCAAGGCTTGCTCAACGCCAATGTCACGCTCGACCAACTGCGCCTGAAGCTGGGTGTTGGCACCATTGACGACTTGCTGAAGACCTCGCTGTCGATCCAGCAGTTCTATGCGCTCGTGCTGGGCGCGGCCGGCAAGGATTCGCTGCTGTCCGCGGCGCTGGGCAGCCCGCCCACGCAACTTGGGTTGAGCGGGGTCAAGGCTAACGTGGGACTGGGTCAGTTGCTGAACCTGGGCGTGCTGGCGCCGGCGGCGTCGTCAGCGGCTGACGTGGCATTGAATGTGGCGCAGTTGCTGATGCTCGGGGCGCAGGTCGCGAATGGCAACTCGGCGATCCAGGTGAAGTTGCCAAATCTTAGCGTGCCCGGCCTTACCAGTATCGGCGCCCAGCTCTATGTCGTGCAGCCACCTGTGATGGCGGTTGGGCCGGCGCGGCAGCTGAGTCCCGGAGTCTGGCAGACTACCGCGCATACGGCGCAGGTGGGGTTACGACTCGATGCCGGAATCAGTATTGACGTGGCCAGCCTAGTGGGCATCGGCATAAACGTGCCACTTTACATTGAGGTTGCGGCGGCCACGGCCTCATTGCAGGGCATTCAGTGTGCGGCCGCAAAGGCGGATTGCCGTGCCACATTGGGGGTGAACACAGGCTTGGTCAAGGCATGCCTTGCCGCAGCCTCCGGCAGTGGCTGCGCGTCCGGCCCTGTCACGTTGGTGGACACCGGGATTAGTCTTCTCGGTACGGGGGTGAGCATCATCGCCAGCGGCAGTGCGCGAACCGGCGTGGTCGGCGTCAACAGTTCGACTATCAGCATGGCACCAGGCACAACGACTCGAGTCGGGACGCCCCAACCACTGACGGGTGTCCTGGTCGATGTTGTGGGTAGCCTGAACCTGACGGTCGCCGTCAAGGTACTCTGGCTTGACTTATTGAGCGTCAAGTTGCCACTGGCCGGTCTGCTTACGCCTTTGTTCACTGCTTTGGACAGCGTGCTTGGCCCTCTACTAGGCGCATTAGGCATCCAGCTAGGCTACGCCGACATCTGGATGCAAGGAATCGACTGCAACAACGCCGAGCTGGTGTTCTGAGCCATGCAGCAGGCTAATCGCTATACGGCGGAAGACAGATGAAGACAGATCGCTGGGCTTACGAGAGCCTTGAAGTATATGTATGGGAAGGCAAGTCTGATATTGCCGACCGTGTGTCGCGTTTCCTGTCGCCGCTTGGCGTGGACGTGATCCGCGCCGGCGCGCTGGAGGCCTTGCCCGCGGAGCCGCGGCTCAAGCCGTGCGTGGCGGTCATCAGTGTCTCGGTGATCGGCGCGGCGAAGTTCACCGCGCTGGACTGGGAGGCGGCCCACGGCATGCCCGTGGTGTGGGTGGCGGCGCCGGGACGCGAGACGGATCCGGGGCGCTTTCCCGCGGAGTATGCGCATATCCTGGCCGACGATTTCACGGGGCCAGACCTGCGCAACCAGATCGGCAAGCTGCTGCCGCAGTTGCTGGCAGCCGCCGAGCCCGCGAATGCGGTGGCGGACCTTGTGGCGGAGTCACCCGCCATGCAGCAGTTCCTGTCGCAGGTGGAGACCTTCGCGGATTTCGGCAGCAATGTGATGCTGTACGGCGAGACCGGCGCGGGCAAGGAGCGGATCGCGCAGCGCTTTCACGAGCGCAACAACATCTATGGCAAGGGACCGTTCGTTGCCGTGAATTGCGGGGCGATTCCCGATGGCCTGTTCGAGTCGCAGTTCTTCGGACATGCCAAGGGCGCGTTTACCGGCGCGATGTTCGCGCACCGCGGCTTCTTCGAGCAGGCCAACGGCGGCACGCTGTTCCTGGATGAAATCGGCGACCTGCCGCTGTTCCAGCAGGTCAAGCTGCTGCGCGTGCTGGAGGAGAGCGCGCTGACCCGGCTGGGCTCGACCATGCCGGTCAAGCTGGATTTCCGCCTGGTCGCGGCCACCAACAAGGATCTGCGCGAGGCCGTGTCACAGGGCCGCTTCCGTGCGGACCTGTATTTCCGGCTGGCGGTGATCGAGCTGCGGCTGCCCAGCCTGGAGGAGCGGGGCGCCGTCGACAAGGTGGCTTTGCTGGTGTCGTTCCTCAAGCAGATGCTTGGGGCCTCAGGCCTGGACGCATTGCCGCCCGTGCCTGACTGGCTCAAGGGGGCGGTGGGCACGGCGTTCTTCACGGGGAATGTGCGCGAGTTGCGCAACCTGGCCGAGCGCATCGGTATTACTGTGCAGCAGACCGGGCATTGGGACGAGGCGCGGATCCGGCCTTTGTTCCGCAGCCTGCGCCCGGGTGCGTTCGATAGCAGCGAGCGCACGGCCGACTGGCGCGGCGAGACCGAGGAGCGCCGCCGCATTGTGGCCGCGCTGGATGCCAATAGCTGGCGGCGCCAGGATACGGCGGCCAGCCTGGGCATCAGCCGCAAGGTGCTGTGGGAGAAGATGCGCAAGTTCCAGATCGCCGACAACGAGGCCGAGCCGGCGTGAATTGTCCCCGTCATGGCACGGGGGCGCTGCGCCTCAGAACGTCTTCTTGCCGCCCTGGTAAGCGCTGACGATGCGGTTCATTTCCGCCAGCAGCGCGGCGCTCTCGCCGTGCAGCGTGCGTGCAATGCCTTGCATGTAGCCGAGCAGCTCCTGCTTGGCGGCTTCGGCAAAGTCCATGGTCACTGCCTGGTCCTCATACAGCAGCACGTAAGAGCGGGCGAAGCCGTACAGCAGGAAGTAGGCCGCCGCGTGTGCGGGGTCGGTGTCGATCAGCTCGCGCGTGGCTTTCTTCACCGTCACGAAAGCGTCGGTGCCGGGGAGCGAATCCTGGAATTGCTGGAGGGTGGTTTCAAGCGTCATGGCGCAATATCGGTTAGTGAAAACGGGTTCGGTACATCAAATGAAAATGGCTGCATGGCGGATCGCGCCCGCTCATACGCTGTTCAACATGCGCCGCAGCAGTGTGGCGCCATCGCGCCCCTTGTAGGCGCGTTGCCATAGGTCATTGACCATGGTGGTGTAGAGCCGTACCGCCTCGGGCGCTGCGGTCACGGTGGCGATGCCGGTGGACACGTTGGGAAACTCGCCAAAACGAAATGGGCTGGTGGCCACATAAGCCTTGCCGGGCCGCTCGAAGACCTGGAAGGTCACGTTGGGCATGCTGCCGTCGACGATGCCGATCTGCAGGCCGATGGGCTGCGCGTCCAGCAGGTCGATCACGCGTTCGATCTCGCGCCGGGCTGCCAGCGAGCGCTCCATGCGCACCGCGGGCGGCAGGTCCAGCCGTCCCACCAAGCCAAAATGCACGAAGCGCTCCAGCGAGCGCAGGTCGATCAGGCTGGTGATGGGCGGCACGCTGCGCGCGAACGATTGCTTGCGCTCTTCCAGCAGGTCCAGCAGGGCGTCGATGGTTGCGGCTGGCGCTGGCTGCGGGCTCTCCGCCAGCATCTGGCGCAGGTGGCCGGCGTAATCGGGCGAGGTCAGCAGGTAGGAGATTGGTTCGAAATGGGCCAGGATGCGCGTCGCGCCGTGCTCGAGCTGGCGCATGCGCTCGATATACGCCACGGCCGAGTAGTAGTACTCGGACTCGACCCCCAGCATGGATGCCAGCGAGGTGCCGAGCAACTGGGCGAGACGGCCAAGGGTCTCGATCTTGACGATGTCGCCCTTCTCCATGCGATAGATCGCGGCCCGCGATACGCCGAGCTGTTCGGCGATGGCTTCCGCGCGCATCCCCGCGCCTAGACGGTACGCGCGCAGGCGATTGCCGATTTCAACGAAATCAACCATTGGGCCGGCAGCGAGCGGAGCGTCCATCCTCGGGGAATCTCAAAAAGAAGACAAGACCCATCCTAGCATGGGCCGTGGCCGGATGGCGAGAGAAGCAACATGTCGGAATGGCATGCCGCCGCACTTCCCCGCGTTCAAGGTATTCGCGCATCCGGACGATATACCCACGACGGCTGGATGATCTGGATAAGCCGCATTTTGTGCATCAATGTGCCTTTTGTGCTCAGTTGTGGTGCATAAAGATGGCGTCAATGCTTGTACAGTCTCGTAAACGAGACTTGGCTAGTTTTTTGGATGGCATGTATATTGCGATCCGCATCATGAGGCCCGCAATCCGCTGGTTTCCCGCATCACGCTTGCCACACCAAAGGAGCGCCTCAGGCGCCAGAAAAGGAATCCGATGAAGAAGTCCCTCGCCACGGCGCTGACCGCCGCCGTCACCATCGTTACGACCGCCACGCTGACCCTCGCCGTAGCGCCTGCCCAGGCCGCCGGTTATCCGGACCGGCCCATCACCATCGTCGTGCCCTACGCCGCCGGCGGCAGCAACGACCTGGTGGCGCGCGTGCTGAGCCAGCGCCTTGGCCAGGACCTGGGTGTATCGGTGGTGGTGGACAATGCGCCGGGCGCCAGCGGCACCATCGGCGCGCTCAAGACCATCAATGCGCCGGCCGACGGCTATACGTTGCTGCTGGGTTCCAACAGCGAAATCTCGATCGCCAAGCTGACCAACCCGAAGATCAAGTACGACGGCCAGCGGGATCTCGTGCCCTTGCGCATGGTGGGCTCGCAGCCCATGGTGCTGGTTTCCGGCGCGCATTCCGGCATTCAGGGCGTGGCGGGTTTCCTGGCGCTGGCCAAGAGCAAGAAGCCGGTGAACTATGGCACCTCGGGCATCGGCACGCCGCTGCATCTGTCGGGAGAGCTGATCCGCGGCGCCAGCAAGGTCGATATGACCCACGTGCCGTACAAGGGCGGCGCGCCGGCCATCGCCGACCTGATGGCAAACCAGATCGAACTGGGCGTGCTGGTGCTGTCGACGGCGCTGCCGCAGATCAAGTCGGGCAAGCTGCAAGCGATTGGCGTGACCTCGGCCACGCGCTCGCATGCCGCGCCCAATATCCCGGCACTGGCGGAGAACAAGGCCCTGGCCAATGTGGACATGCGCCTGTGGTTTGGCTTGTTCGCGCCTGCGAACACGCCCAAGGCGGTGACCGACAAGCTGACCGACGCACTGGCTCGCGCCATCAACGCGCCGGAAGTGAAGAGCAAGCTGTCCGAATCGGGTGTCGACATCGATGCGAAGGACGCCGTCGCCTTTCGCAGCTTTATCGCCAAGGAAACCGAGTCGTACCGCAAGATCGTGAGCGAAGCCAATATCCAGGAATAATCCGGATTCCAGGCTTCCAGGCTTCCAGGCTTCCAGTCTTCCAGACGTCAGTGCGGCGATGCCCGGGTGCTTACGGCCCGGCCATCGCCGTTTTTGCGCTATGCATTAAAGAATGCGGATCTGCTTGACCTTGAACTTGGAGTCGCCGAAGAGCGCCTTGTCGTATTCGCCCAGCAGTTCCACTTTGGTCGATGCGTCCACCGGCTTTCCGGCAGGCCACAGCTTCTTGTCGATCTTGATCCGGATCTGGCCGGTGCCGTCGTCGAACTGGTAAAGCTCGTGGCCCACGCTGCTGATGATTTGCCCGCGCAGCACGGCGTGCTGGTCATCCTTGCCTTGCTCCGTCAACGCCTTGACGGTGGTCGTTGGAACCGTGGTTGGGCCCACGTACTGCGCTTGTGCCAATGCGGCCGTAGCCGTCAGTGCTGCCGCGATCAGGATGCGTTTCATGGTTTCTCTCTCAGGTCTGGTTGAAACATAGCGGCTGGGGGGCGGCAACCTGGCCAGCCCATTGTGCCGGAGGCGGTGCTTTTGCACTGGCTCGGCGCCTATTGTGGAGCGTGCCGGCTGAACCGAAGCTGAATGGCGGCTGGGCAACGTTATGATGGCGCTTGCCGCCGCGGTCCGCTCCGGCCCGTCCACATACTGCTAGGGATTCACATTGCGTTTTCTTCACACTGCCGACTGGCATCTCGGGCGCGTATTCCATGCGCGCAGCCTGCTTGAAGACCAGGCCTGGGTGCTTGACCAATTCGTTGCGCTGGTGCGCGAGCGCCGGCCCGATGCGGTGCTGATCGCCGGCGACGTGTATGACCGCGCGGTGCCGCCGCCCGAGGCCGTGGCGTTGCTGGACGACGTGCTGGCCCGCATCGTGGTGGATGCCGGCATTCCGGTGGTGATGATCGCGGGCAATCACGACAGCGCCCAGCGGCTTGGTTTCGGCGCGCGGCTGCTGACGGCGCAGGGTTTGCACGTGGCCGGCATCACCGAGCGCGATGCCACTTGCGTGACCTTGTCCGATGCCCATGGCGAAGTACGGATCTACGCCTTGCCCTATGCCGAGCCCGCAACCGTGCGCGATGCCTTCGACATGGAACTGCCCGGGCACGAGGCCGCGTTGGCGGCGCGCCTGGACGCGATCCGCGCCAGCCATCCGGCGCAGGCGCGTTCGGTGGTGGTGGCCCACGCTTTCGTGATCGGTGGCGAGGCCAGCGAATCCGAGCGGCCGCTGTCGGTTGGCGGCAGCGGCGCCGTTGCCGCCAGCGTGTTCGACGGCTTCGACCTGGTCGCGCTTGGCCACCTGCATCGCCCGCAGACCTTCAGCCAGCGCATCCACTACGCCGGCTCCTTGCTGAAGTACTCGCTGTCCGAAGTCACGCATGCCAAGTCGGTTTCACTGATCGAGCTGGCGGCCGATGGCGCGGTCAGCATCGAGCCGATCGCGCTGTCGCCACGGCGCGACCTTCGCATCATCGAAGGGCAACTGGCCGATCTGCTGGCGCAAGGCGCGGCAGACCCGCGGCGCGATGACTACATCCACGCGGTGTTGACCGACAACGGCGCCTTGCTCGATCCGATGGCGCGCTTGCGCCAGGCCTATCCCAATGCGCTCGCCATCGAGCGCGCGGTGCTGGCGCGCACGGGCGAGGCCGGCGCGGCGGGCCAGCGCCTGCGCCAGCTCGATACCGGCGAACTGTTCGCCAACTTCTTCAAGGAGGTGGCGGACGAAGAGCTGGACGACGATAAGCGCCGCGTGCTCGACCAGGTGCTCGAGGGCATTGCCCGCGCAGACCGGGAGTCCGCATGAGACCGCTGCGCCTGAAGCTGCAAGCCTTCGGCCCATTTGCCGCCAGCGAGGAAATCGACTTCACCCGGCTCGGGGAGCGGGCATTCTTCCTGATCCACGGCCCCACCGGCGCGGGCAAGACCACCTTGCTCGACGCGATCTGCTTTGCGCTCTACGGCGACACCTCTGGCGGCGAGCGCAGCGCGCAGGACATGCGCAGCGCCAACGCCGATCCGGCCTTGCGCACGGAGGTGACGTTCGAGTTCAGCTTGGGTGGCCAGCGCTACATGGCCACGCGTTCGCCCGCGCAGGAGCGGCCCAAGCTGCGCGGCGAGGGCACCGTCAAGGAAACGCCCAAGGCCCAGCTTGATGTCATGGGCGACGCGGGCTGGACCAGCAAGGCGAGCCAGCCCAACAAGGTCGATGACTTCGTGCGCAACCTGCTGGGCTTTGACAGCAGCCAGTTCCGCCAGGTGATCGTGCTGCCGCAGGGGCGCTTTCGCGAATTGCTCACGGCGGATTCCAAGAGCCGCCAGGCCATCCTCGAGCGGCTGTTCCGCACCGAGCTGTACCGGCGCGTGGAGGAACTGCTCAAGGGGCAGGCGGCCGGCATTCGCCAGGAAGCCGAGCGCCTGCGCATCGAGCAGACGGCGTTGCTGCAGCAGTATCAATTGGAATCCGTGGACGCGCTGCGGGAGCAGGCTGCAGGGTTGCAGGCCCAGCTGGCCGAACTGCGGCAGCGCGAGGTGGCCGCGCGCACCGCGCTGGAGGTGGCCACATTGGCAACCAGGCAGGGCGAGCAGACGGATGCCCGCCTGCGGGAGCAGCGCGATACCGAGGCGGCCCATGCTGCGCTGATGGCGCAGCGGCCCGAGATGGAGGCGCAGCGCCAGCGCCTGCAGTCCGCACGCCGTGCCATGCAGGTGCAGCCGTTCGAGCAGCATCTGGGGCAGGCCGTGCAGGAACACCAGCAGGCGCAGCAAGCGCTGGCCGCCGCAAGCGCGCGGTCAGCCGATTGCGCCGCTGTCTCGGCCACTGCCGCTGCGGGGCTTGAGGCCGAAGTGGCCCGTGCCGGCGAGCGCCAGACGGCGCAAAAACAAGTGACGGAGCTGGAGGCCATGTTGCCGCAGGCGCAGCGGCTCGGCGTGCTGCAGCAAGAGTTGCAGGCCGCCGCCCGCCAGCAGGCGCAAGCGGGTGCGGCCCATGCCGGGGCGCTGCAGGCGCAGCAGCAAGTCACCGCCACGTTGCGCCAGGCCGAGGCCGGCCTGGCCCAGGCGCAGGAAGGCGCGCGCGGGCTGGAGACGATCCAGCTCAAGCTGGCCGGCCTGGCGCAGCAGGCAACCACGCTCGACAAATACGCCGCCACGCTGGTGCAGTGCGAGCAAGCGCACCGCCAGGCCGATGCCGACCAGCTCGCTGCGCAGCAAGCCGCCAAGCAGCAGGCGGCAAGCCTGCTGCGCCTGCGCGAGACGGAGCAGGCCTGGCGGGCCGGGCAAGCCGCGCGGCTGGCTGCCGGCTTGCAGGATGGCCAGGCGTGCGCTGTCTGCGGGAGCACCGCGCACCCGCAACTGGCGCAGCACGTCGATGCACTGGTCTCCGACGAGGCACTGGACCTGGCCCGCGAGGCCGCACGGCTTGCCGACCAGGCGGCGCAGGGCGCGGCCAGCCGTGCGCAGGGCGCGTTGCTGGCAGCCACGCACCGGCAGGAACAACTGGATGAACTGCGCGAAGCGGCGGGAACGGTGGGCATGCCCGACGGCGCCGCGCAAGACCCGGCGGCGGCCAGGCAGCAGCTTGCCGGCGCCGTCCAGGCGCTGCACCAGCAGCAACAGGCGGCAGAGGCGGCCGCCGGCCGCTGCCAGCCGCTGGCCGCGGAAGTTGAGCGGCAGCAAGCCGCTCTCACGGCAGCCGAGGCGGCCATTCGCGCCGCCGACGCCGCTGTGCAGGATGCAGGCCAGCGTCACGCCAAGCTCCAGGGCGAGTGGCAGGCCGCCAGCACGCAGGTGCCGCCGGACCGGCGCGAGCCGGAGCGGCTGACAGCGGCGCTAGCACAGGCACGCCGGGACCTTGCCGCGCGCGAAGCCGCACTGGCCGCCGCGCAGGCCGCCGACAAGCAGGCCGGCGTGGGGCTGGCGGCAGCGCTGGCCGCGCAAGCCGCCGCGCAAGCGAGCCTCGCTACCCACGCAAAGCGGGAGACGCAGGCGGGCGCCGCATTCGCGAGCGCGCTGGAGCAAGCCGGCTTTGTCACTCGCCAGGCCTATGCCGAGGCGCGGATGCCGGGTGCGCAGATGGAGCAGGCCGAAGCCCAGGTCAATCGCTTCGACCTCGACCTGGCCGCTGCCGGCGATCGCCGCGAGCGCGCCGCCATTGCCGCGCGCGACCTTGCCCCGCCGGATCTTGCCGCCCTGCGCCAGGCCCAGGCGGACGCCGCCGGCGCGCTCGAGGCGCTGGTCTGGCAGCAGGCCGACCTGCACCGCAGCCGCGAGAACCTACTGCAATGCCAGCAGCGGCTGGATGCCCTGGCCAGCAAGGGCGCGGACATCGAGCGCAGCTACGCGGTGCTCGGCCGCCTGGCCGAAGTGGCCAACGGCAACAATCCGCGCCGCATGACATTCCAGCGCTTCGTGCTGGCCACCTTGCTCGACGAGGTGCTGGAAGCGGCCTCGCTGCGGCTGATGCGCATGAGCCGCAACCGGTATGAGCTGCAGCGCGTGCGCCAGCAGGGCGACCAGCGCACCGCCGGCGGCCTCGACCTGGAGGTGTTCGACCACGACACTGGCATGGCGCGCCCGGCCAATACCTTGTCCGGAGGCGAGGGCTTTCTGGCCTCGCTCTCGCTCGCGCTGGGGCTGGCCGATGTGGTGCAGTCGCGCGCGGGCGGGATCCAGCTCGATACCTTGTTTGTCGACGAGGGCTTCGGCACGCTCGATCCCGAGAGCCTGGACTTTGCCATCCGCACCCTGATCGACCTGCAGCATGCCGGACGGCTGGTGGGCATCATTTCCCACGTGGCCGAGCTGCGCGAGCGCATCGATGTGCGGCTGGAGATCCGGGCCGGGGCCGGCGGCAGCCGAGCGGAGCTGCAATTGCCGTAGCGGCCCGGGCGCCACCTCAGCGGGGCCTGAAGAGCGTAAGCTGTCCGATGTTCCGGGCCGCCGTGGCCCCGTTGGCAAGCTAGCTTTCAACTGCCCTACGGTCGTGGCCGGCTAACGCACAAGCGATTTGCCGGCGCCTTGACCACCCGCGGACAGGGGGTGTAACCTGTTCATTCTGCGAATTGAAGTTCGCAATTAGAACAAACCACAATAATAAGAAAAACCAAAGTCTGTTGGATTCGTTTCCGGCGGTGCGCCTTTTGCAAGCGGAGGGCGCCCAAGCCGGATGGCTCTTCCGGCAGGACTGTCCGGAGACAGCGTTTGCGCGCCGCCTGGTTTCCCTCCTTGGCGGCCGGTTCCGGATAGTTCGTCCGGACTCTCGGAACTGGAACGCAAGTGATCAACAAGCTATTCGACTCGGTGGAATCGGCCATGGCCGATATCCAGGACGGCGCCACCATCCTGATCGGCGGCTTCGGCATGGCAGGCATGCCGGCGGAGCTCATCGATGCCCTCATCGCGCAGGGCGCCCGCGACCTCACCATCGTCAACAACAACGCCGGCAATGGCGACACCGGGCTGGCCGCGCTGCTCAAGACAGAGCGCGTGCGCAAGATCATTTGCTCTTTCCCGCGCCAGGCCGACTCCTACGTCTTCGATTCGCTCTACCACGCTGGCAAGATTGAGCTGGAACTGGTGCCGCAGGGCAACCTGGCCGAGCGCATCCGCGCCGCCGGCGCCGGCATCGGCGGCTTCTTCACCCGCACCGCCTATGGCACGCCGCTGGCCGAGGGCAAGGAAACCCGCATTATCGACGGCCAGGGCTACGTCTACGAGACGCCCATCCATGCCGACTTCGCCCTGATCAAGGCGCTGCGCGCCGACCGCTGGGGCAACCTGACCTACCGCAAGACCGCGCGCAACTTTGGCCCCATCATGGCGATGGCCGCCAAATGCCCCATTGTGCAGGTCAGCGAGATCGTCGAACTCGGCGAGCTGGACCCGGAACACATCGTGACCCCGGGGTTGTTCGTCAAGCGCGTCGTCAAGGTCGACGGCGCCAGCCAAGCCGCTGCCTGAGCGCCAAGGAGATTCAGAATATGCAACGCCTGACCCGCGATCAGATGGCCGCCCGCGTGGCCAAAGACATTCCCGACGGTGCCGTGGTCAATCTCGGCATCGGCCTGCCCACCCTGGTTGGCAATCACCTGCCAGCCGACCGTGAAATCCTGCTGCACAGCGAGAACGGCCTGCTCGGCATGGGCAAGGCACCCCCCGCCGGCGAAGAAGACGGCGACCTGATCAACGCCGGCAAGCAGCCGGTCACGATCAAGCCGGGCGGCTCGTATTTCCACCATGCCGATTCCTTCGCCATGATGCGCGGCGGCCACCTCGACTTTTGCGTGCTGGGGGCTTTCCAGGTCTCGGTGAAGGGCGACCTGGCCAACTGGCATACCGGCGCGCCGGGCGCGATCCCCGCCGTGGGCGGCGCGATGGACCTGGCGATCGGCGCCAAGGAGGTGTTCGTGATGATGGAACACCAGACCAAGCAGGGCGAGAGCAAGATCGTGGCGGAATGCACGTATCCGCTGACCGGCATGACCTGCGTCACGCGCATCTATACCGATCTGGCGACCATCGACGTCACGTCCGACGGGCTGGTGGCGCGCGACCTGGTTGAAGGCCTGTCCTTCGACGAACTGCAACGCCTGACCGGCGTGCCGCTCAAGCAGGGCGCTTCTGCCTGAGTGCCTGAGTGTTGGCCTGACCGGCGGGGCGAGCCCCGGCGAGCACGCTTGCAAGCCTCCCGTTTTCACGATCACGAACAAGCAAGAGAGAGACAACCATGACCGAAGCCTTCATCTGCGACGCCATCCGTACCCCCATCGGCCGCTACGGCGGCAGCCTGTCCGGCGTTCGCCCGGACGACCTGGGCGCGGTGCCGCTCAAGGCCCTGATGGCACGCAACCCGAACCTGGACTGGTCCGCCATTGACGACGTGATCTACGGCAATGCCAACCAGGCCGGCGAAGACAACCGCAACGTAGCGCGCATGTCGCTGCTGCTGGCCGGCCTGCCGCAAAGCGTGCCGGGCGCCACCATCAACCGCCTGTGCGGCTCTGGCATGGACGCTACCGGCACCGCCGCGCGCGCGATCAAGTCCGGCGAAGCCGGCCTGATGCTCGCTGGTGGCGTGGAAAGCATGAGCCGCGCCCCGTTCGTGATGGGCAAGGCCACCAGCGCCTTCTCGCGCGATGCGCAGATTTTCGACACCACCATCGGCTGGCGCTTCATCAACCCGGCGATGCGCGCGGCTTACGGCGTGGACTCGATGCCCGAGACCGCCGAGAACGTTGCCACCGACTACAAGATCAGCCGCGAAGACCAGGACTTGATGGCCCTGCGCAGCCAGGAAAAGGCATCGCGCGCGCAAGCCGACGGCACGCTGGCGCAGGAAATCACCGCGGTGACGATCGCCCAGAAGAAGGGCGACCCGCTGGTGGTGGACCGCGACGAACACCCGCGTGCCACCAGCATGGAAGCGCTGGGCAAGCTGCGCGGCGTGGTTCGCGCCGATGGCACCGTGACCGCCGGCAATGCCTCGGGCGTGAATGACGGCGCCTGCGCCATCCTGCTCGCCAGCGAAGCCGCGGCCCGCCAGCACGGCCTGACGCCCAAGGCTCGCATCGTCGGCATGGCAACCGCCGGCGTGGCGCCGCGCGTGATGGGCATTGGCCCGGCACCGGCTTCGCAAAAGCTGCTCAAGCAACTCGGCATGACCATCGACCAGATGGACGTGATCGAGCTGAACGAAGCGTTCGCCGCGCAAGGCCTGGCCGTGCTGCGCGAACTCGGCGTGGCCGACGACGACGCACGCGTCAACCCGAATGGCGGCGCGATCGCGCTGGGCCACCCGCTCGGCATGAGCGGCGCCCGCCTGGTCACCACCGCCATGTACCAGCTGCACCGCACCGGCGGCCGCTACGCGCTGTGCACGATGTGCATCGGCGTGGGCCAGGGCATCGCCATGGTGATCGAGCGGGTCTGATCGTCAGCTGCCTGACCGTTTGACGCCTGGGCGCCCGCGGGTTTCGGCTCGCGGGCGCCGTGCGCTAAAGAATGCCGCGCGGCTGCCGTTAGTACCCGGTGGAAGTGCAGGCTGATGAAGTTTCCCAACGCAAAGAAGCAGCGCGACAGGGCCGACTGGCTCGCCGGCTCTCGTCGCATCCTCTTCAGCATGACCCGGTGCCCCTTGCCGGTCGGAGTATGTGATGTCCCTTCCCGTTGCCACGCTCGTTACCGGCGCCAGTTCCGGTATCGGCCGCGCCATCAGCGAAATGCTGCTGGCCGATGGCGTGACCCAGGTGGTCAATGTCGACTATGTCGCCCCCGCCTGGTCCCATCCCAACATGACGTTTGTCCAGGCCGACCTGACCAATGCCGACGCGACCCGCGCCGCGGCCGAGCAGGTGACCTCGCGCTTTGCCGTGACCCGGCTGGTCAATAATGCCGGCGCCACCCGCCCCGGCACGGCCGACACGGCGCGCGTCGAAGACCTGGACTATGTGGTTGGCCTGCATCTGCAAGCCACCCTGCTGCTGACCCAGGCCTGCCTGCCCGCCATGCGCGCGGCAGGCTTTGGCCGAATCGTGAACATGGCTTCGCGCGCGGCGCTGGGCAAGCCGGAACGCGTGGTGTATTCCGCCACCAAGGCCGGCCTGATCGGCATGACCCGCACGCTCGCGATGGAACTCGGCGGCGACGGCATCACGGTCAATGCCGTGGCGCCTGGCCCGATTGCGACCGACCTGTTCCGCAAGAGCAACCCCGAAGGCAGCGAGCAGACCAAGCGGATCCTCGCCAGCATCGCGGTCAAGCGCATGGGCACCCCGGATGACGTGGCTCGCGCCTCGATGTTCTTCCTGTCGCCGGAGAACGGCTTCGTGACCGGCCAGGTGCTTTATGTGTGCGGTGGCACCACCCTCGGCGTCGCACCCGTGTAGTCCCGCGGCGTGACCGGTGCAAAACGCGCACCCGTCATCACGCCGCAGCATTTAGTCCGTAGAAAACTAAAAAAGATGACCCGCGCCACAAGCGCGGGCTTACAGCGATTTATCCTGGAGCAAACATGAAATCCCATTCCCAAGCTCGCACCCCGCACAACAGCGCGCGCCGTCGCCTGCTGGCTGCCGGTGTGGCATTGGCCGCCACCTTCGGCGGCATGACCAGCGCAGCCTACGCGCAAGGCAACTATCCGACCAAGCCGATCACCATGATCGTGCCGTTCTCGGCCGGCGGCACCACCGACATCCTGGCGCGCATCGTCGGCCTGCAACTGGGCAAGGCGCTCGGCCAGCCGGTGGTGATCGACAACCGTCCGGGCGCGGGCGGCAACATCGGCGCATCGATCGCGGCCAAGGCTCCGGGCGATGGCTACACCCTGTTCATGGGCACCATCGGTACCCATGCCATCAACCAGTCGCTTTACTCCAAGCTGCCGTTCGATCCGGTCAAGGATTTCGCGCCGATCTCGCGCGTGGCGATGGTGCCGAACATTGTGGTGGTGAACCCCAAGGTGCCGGTCAACAACGTCAAGGAACTGATCGCCTACGTCAAGGCCAACCCGGACAAGCTGTCGTACGGTTCGTCGGGCAGCGGCTCGTCGATGCACCTGTCGGGCGAGTTGTTCAACTCGATGACCGGCCTGCATATCCAGCACATCCCGTACAAGGGCAGCGCCCCGGCGGTCAACGACCTGCTGGGTAACCAGATCGGCCTGATGTTCGACAACATGCCGTCGTCGTACCCGCACGTGAAGGCCGGCAAGCTGCGCGCTATCGCCGTGACCTCGGCCAAGCGCTCGCCGGCACTGCCGAACGTGCCGACCGTGGCCGAATCCGGCGTGCCGGGCTATGAAGCGACTTCCTGGTTCGCGTTGTACGCCACCGGCGGCACGCCGCAGCCGATCGTCGATCGCTTGAATGCGGAAGTGGTGAAGATCCTGGCCATGCCGGAAGTGAAGAAGCAGATGGCCGACCAGGGCGCGGAGCCGCATCCCGAGAAGCCGGCCGAACTGGCCGCTTTCATGAAGACCGAGACCGCCAAGTGGGCCAAGGTGGTGAAGGCTTCGGGCGCCACGGTGGACTGATCGATCCCCGCACGGTTGCCCCGGCCCGGACTTCTGGCCCGGGCCGATGACAGTAAAAAGGCCGGCCCTTCGGGGTCGGCCTTTTTACGTGCGCTTGATGTGTGGACGCGCTCAGGGCAGAAAAAAGCCCGCGGTAGGTTGCGGGCCCAATCCTGGCCCACACACAGGGCAGGAGGAGACAGGGGGGAAACATTGGCAGGAGACGGTGCACGGCGCACGCGGCGCATCAGCCGTCAGGCCAGGCTGTACTTGACAACCTGTTCTTCCACGCCCACAAAACGCACCAGCTGACGCAAGCCGCTGGCGTACTCCTTGATATGGTGCCCGTCCGGCGTATCCGGCAGGCGGTAGTACACGGGCATCGTTGTAGCCGACGCGGGCTGGCTGGCGGCTTGGGGCCCATCGGCCTCCCACGGGACATCCCGGTCTTCGGCGAAATCTGTTCGTCCTGGCATGGACCACTCCTGGTGAATGACTGGCATGGCTGTGCCGTGGCCGAGAACCGGCAACAGGCATGCGGAATGACTATGTCTGCAAATGTATTGCACCCTGCCGAAAAATGCTATTTAGCATTTTTTAGATCTGCATCAGCGTTGTCGTTGCCTTGTCATTTTTCGTGTGTCCAACAGCCGGAAATTGGCGGTATCCGTGGGCAGCAGCCCTGGCGGGGCCGGGCTTTGCGCTACCATAGGCGCTCGCCACCCAAAGCCATGGCGGCAGCCATATGCCGCCACCGGGCGACCGGCCTCCACGTCACGCTTCCCGCATGTCCGTTCAGCACGCACTCCTGACCTCCCTTCTGGAAAAACCGTCTTCCGGCTACGAGCTGGCTCGCCGCTTCGACCGCTCCATCGGCTATTTCTGGCATGCGACGCATCAGCAGATCTATCGGGAGCTGGGCCGCATGGCCGAGCACGGCTGGATTGCCGCGGATGAGGGGGAGGGCGACGCCAGGAATCGCAAGAAGGTCTACTTCGTGCTGCCGCCAGGGCGCGACGAACTGGCGCGCTGGGTGCTGGCGCCTACCGCCGGCCTGGACGTGCGAGATGAAATCCTGGTGAAGCTGCGCGCCGATGCTGTCGTGGGCCCGCTCGGGCTGAGGCCGGAGATGGCGCGGCTGATCGGCCTGCACCGCGAGCGGCTCGAGACCTATCGCCAGATCGAGCGGCGCGATTTCTCCGCCGCGCAGCCCACGCGCGCGCAACAGGTGCAGCACGCCCTGCTCAAGCGCGGCATCCGGTATGAAGAGGATTGGGTGTCGTGGGCCGAGGAATTGTTGCCGCTGCTGGATAAGCAGGACGACGCGGCCTGAAGTCGCGCCGGGCGATCGCGCCCGGCGGATGGGAAATGCGTGGAAACGGGCGGCAATAGGGGGATCGGACAGGTGGCCAGGCGCTGCGGCGCGCTGGCCACCGTCAATAACGCGCTCAGGCCAGGTCGGCCGCCGTCGCGCCGTTGGCGTAAGCCGCTGCCGGGGCCAGCCCGAGGCGGCGGCGCGCCAGCGCGTATTCCTCCGCAAAGCGGCGCACCAGTTCGGCGGCCGGCACCACGCGCTTGATGGCGCCCACGCCCTGGCCAGCGCCCCAGATGTCTTTCCAGGCCTTGGCGCTGCCCGAACCGAAGTTCATCTTGGACGGATCCGATTGCGGCAGCGCTTCCGGATCGAGCCCGGCATTGACGATGCTCTGGCGCAGGTAGTTGCCGTGCACGCCGGTAAAGAGGTTCGAGTAGACGATGTCCGACGCCGTGCTGTCGACGATCATCTGCTTGTAGCCGGCCTGCGCGTTGGCCTCTTCGGTGGCGATAAAGGCCGAGCCCACATAGGCCAGGTCGGCGCCTGCGGCCAGCGCCGCGAGGATGCCGTCGCCGCTGGCGATGGCGCCCGACAGCAGCAGCGGGCCGTCGAACCACTCCCGGATTTCATGCAGCAGCGCAAACGGCGACAGCACGCCGGCGTGGCCCCCTGCGCCCGAGGCGACCGCGATCAGGCCGTCGGCGCCCTTCTCGATGGCCTTGCGTGCGAAGGTGTTGTTGATGATGTCGTGCAGCACGATGCCGCCATAGGAGTGCACGGCATCGTTGACTTCCTTGCGCGCGCCCAGCGAGGTGATGACGATGGGCACCTTGTAGCGCACGCACAGTTCCAGGTCGTGATCGAGCCGGTCATTGGACTTGTGCACGATCTGGTTGACCGCGAACGGTGCCGACGGGCGGTCCGGATGCTTGGCGTCGTGCTCGGCCAGCTCGGTGGTGATGCGGTCCAGCCAGTCGTTGAGCACCGGGCCAGGGCGCGCATTGAGCGCCGGGAAGGAGCCGACCACGCCGGCCTTGCACTGGGCGATCACCAGGTCGGGGTTGGAGATGATGAACAGCGGCGAGCAAACCACCGGCAGCGAAAGACGGTTCTGGAGAATGGCGGGAAGTGACATGGCGTTTCTGCGAGAGTGAATACAGTGGAACGGATAGGGGTACGGGATACGGGAAACGGCGATGCGCTCAGGCGCTGGCGCCCTGCAACACGGATTTCTGGCTGGCGAGGCGGGCGCCCATGGCGGCGGCGAGCGCGTCCAGGCCGCTCTTCGGGCGGACCATGACTTCGAAGTCGTCGATCTTGCCGGCGTCGTTAAAACGAATCATGTCGATGGCCTTGACGGATTTGCCATCGACCGTCGCGCTGAACTCCAGCACCACGCTGCGCCCGTCGTCGCTGACAAACGTGCGGTGGTAGCGGAAGTCCTGGAACACCTGGTTGACGGATTCCAGCACCATGCGCAGGGCAACGCGGCCCGGGTACGGCGTGTGGGCGACGGGCGAGTGAAAAACCACTTCGTCCGCCACGATGCTGTCCAGGTCGGACATGGAATGGGTGGCGATCATGCGGTGCCAGATGGCTAGCGAGGCCTGCGCCGCCGCTGACAAGGTTGCTTGGGTCACGGTGTCTCCTCCGGTTGGGCCGAGGGCGTGGGAGTCGCCCGTTGCGGCACGCTGCGCAACGCTTGCCCGTGGCCCCTCAGGGGCTACGGCAGCGGCGGCTTACACATCGCTATGCAACTGGTTGCATAGCGATGTGTGAAAGGTAGCAGCAGACGACGGCAAATGCAATGGCCTGACGTTGCGAGGGCAGGAACCGGTGCGTTCCGGATTGCCGGATGAGGCCCGCCCGTGCTTGGGCAGCGGTCAAACGAACTCTGTCTTTTGTGGCGACTTGTCTACAATAGCGGCATTGCCGAAAACCAATGCAGGAGCGCGAGTGAGTACTGACATGAGCGCCAACGGGCCCTCCCCCGACCTGTTCGATGCGGACCTGGAGGCCTGGCGGAAGCAGCCCGAGCGAGCCTTCGATGGCTGGCTGGCCAGCCACGGTTTTCGCCATGGCACGGCTGTGGTGTACCGCGCGATGTGGGGCAAGCTCTTGCGCTGGTCGGGCGAGCGCGGCTTGGCGCCGCTGTCCTGGTCGGCGGAGCAGATCGGGGCCTTCCTCGATGAGCAGGATCTGCACAAGCATCACCGTTACCGCTACACGCGGCTGATCGAGCGTGTCTTCCACCATCTATCGCTATTGCAGGACGGCTTGCACAACCCGGCCAGCCAGGCGGTGCGCGCTCACCTCGCCGAAGGCGAGAACGATCCGACCGCCTTCTTGCTGCCCGCCGAGCGCGATGCCCTGATTGCCCGCGTGCTGGCACCGGCGGCCCTGGCGGCCGGGCAGGACGGCGCCGCGCTGTCGGCCACCCAATGGAAGCGCGCCCGCGACACCGCACTGGTGGCCGTGTTGCTGGGCGCCGGCCTGAAAGTGGGCGAAGCGCGCGGCCTGGGCATCGACAGCATCGCCGAGGACGCCGCCAGGCTGCGCCTGGTGCGCGCCGACAACGGCCGCGCGTACGAGGCGCCGGTCTTTGCCTTCGCGCGGGCGGCGCTGCTGGCCTGGATGGAAATCCGCTCCCGTACCGGCACGCTGGGCAACCTGGTGTTTCCGGCCATGCCAAGCGGGCGGCACTTGCACGCGGCCTCGCTATACCGCCGTGTGGAGATCCTGCTCGACGAGGCTGGCGTGCTGGCGGGGCGCAGCGAGCGCGCGTCGCCGCAGACGCTGCGCAATACCTGCGGCGCACTGCATTTCGAGGCCGGAGCCGGCCCGGCCGAGGTGGCGCAGTGTCTCGGCATGCGCGACCTGGAGTCCGGCTGGCGCTTGCGTGCCGCTTTTGAGGCCTGGCAGGCACGTGCAGGGCTGAAACCGGTGCGCCGTGCCGGTGACACAGGCGCGACAGATGTGGCCTGCTATGCTTAGCCGCCCTCTTTCAACCTCTTTCAATCTGTTTCGATCCGATGCGGGCAACCCTGGCGGGGCGTGCCTGCCGCCCGCCAGGACAGCGCCGCGATATTGCAGCCTGAAGCATGGATTTCGCTTGTTGCATCGTGCGCCCTGTCCTGGCGCCTGTTACGTCTCTTTTCACAACTATTTGATGAATCGCTATGTCTGAAACCTTGCTGCTCACGGGAGCCACCGGTTATATCGCCTCGCACACCTGGGTCGCCTTGCTCGAGGCCGGCTATCACGTGATCGGCCTGGATAATCTCTGCAACAGCAATCGCGTCGTGGTCGAGCGTCTTGCGCAGATTACCGGCCAGCGCCCGCATTTTGTCGAAGGCGACGTGCGGGACCGCGCTTTGCTGGACCGTTTGTTCGCCGAACACCGGATCTCGGGCGCGATTCATTTCGCGGCACTCAAGGCGGTGGGGGAATCGGTCAGCAAACCGCTGGATTATTACGACAATAATCTCAATGGCCTGCTCACCCTCTGCTCGGCCATGAACACGGCTGGCGTGAAGCAACTGGTGTTCAGCTCTTCCGCCACCGTTTATGGCAATCCGCATGCGGTGCCGATCCTGGAGGACTTTCCGCTGTCGGCGACCAATCCGTATGGCCAGACCAAGCTGATGAGCGAGCAGATCCTGCGTGACCTGGAACTGTCGGATCCCGCCTGGCGTATCGCCTACCTGCGCTATTTCAATCCGGTGGGCGCGCACGAAAGCGGGCTGATCGGGGAGGACCCGGGTGGTGTGCCGAACAACCTGATGCCTTATGTGGCGCAAGTCGCCGGCGGGCGCCGCGAGAAGCTGCAGGTGCACGGTGGCGACTATCCCACGGTCGACGGCACCGGTGTACGCGATTACATCCACGTCTGCGATCTGGCAGCCGGCCACCTTGCGGCCCTGGTCTACCTGCGTGACCAGCAGCAGTGCCTGACGGTCAATCTCGGCACGGGCCGGGGCTACAGCGTGCTGGAAGTGGTCGCGGCCTACCAGCGCGCCAGCGGGCGCCCGGTGCCCTACGTGATCGGGGACCGCCGCCCTGGCGATATCGCTTCGTGCTACGCCGACCCCGCGTTGGCGCAACAGCTGATCGGCTGGCGCGCGCAGCACGACATCGATCGCATGTGCGAGGATTCCTGGCGCTGGCAGTCGATGAACCCGCTGGGGTTTGCCGGCTAAGCTGCCTGGCGCGGACGCGCGGGCACGTAGGCAAGCGGGGCGCGCATCCGTTATCTGCGTGCCCGGTTTCTCCGGCGTGTCGAGGCGAGGACAGGGCAGCAGGAAATAAAGACGGCCGGGCAAATGCCCGGCCGTCTTCAGGAGTCCTGCGGGCTCGCGGCGCAGTCGGCCGCCATGCCCGGCGTTGCGCCCGACTTTAGCGAATCAGGAAGTCCTCGATGGTCTTGCCCGCGGCCAGGGCCTGGGTCAGCCAGCCCGGACGCTTGCCGCGGCCAGTCCAGGTATTGCCTGCGCTGTCGCGATAGCGAACCGGTACCTTGCGGGTTGCCTTCTTGCCGGCGGCGGGCTTGGTGCCGAAGCCAAGGTCGTCCGCGGTCAGTCCATATTGGTCGATTTTCTGGCGAATATCGGCGATGACGGAAGCCTGCTCGCGGGCCTTGATTTCCTCGGCCTGCTTTTGAAGTTCGCTGATTTTCTGAACAATTTCCTGATAAGTCGCCATTACGAGCCTCGATTTACTGGGTGAGCATGATGAACCGGATGAATTATAACGGCCGCAAGCGATCCTGCAAACGCTTTTAACCCCGATGGGGAGAATTCTGATAAATCATCTGCTCCATCTAATTAATGAACTTCCGCGCAGGTCGCCGGTCATCGATGGGGCCGGATTTTCCGGCGTGGTGCCCACTTTGGCGGCTCGCCGAAATCCATGCGTGGCGCAGATTCGGTTTTTTACACTCGCGCTGCGCAATAACCCTTCCCCTCGTAATGGCGAGGGTCATAAAGTGCTTTTGCTGCAACAATGCCGATCCGATTTCAGTTTGAGCGAACCTTCATCCGTATCCGACATGCTTGACGACTCGATTAACGTCGGCGCCGCTTCCCGGCGCGTCCCCGTAGGGCTGGCAAAAGCCTATCGCCTGCTGAATCACGGCCCGGTGACGCTGGTCACCAGCGCCCATGCTGGCCGGCGCAACGTGATGGCGGCATCCTGGGCCATGCCGCTGGATTTCCAGCCACCGAAAGTGGCGGTGGTGATCGACGCCAGCACGCTCACGCGCGAGCTGGTGGATGCCTGCGGTGAATTCGCGCTGAACATACCCGCGCGTGGGCAGGCTGCCGCCACGCTGGCAGTGGGCTCGCGTTCCGGCCGCGAGCAGGACAAATTCGCCGCTGCGGGACTGTCCACGTTCGCGGCGGCGGAAATTGCCGCGCCGTTGGTGGCCGGCTGCCTCGCCTGGCTGGAGTGCCGCGTCATTCCCGAGCCAGCCGTGGCTGGCCGCTACGACTTGTTCATCGCGGAAGTGGTGGCCGCGTGGGCAGACTCCGCTGCATTTTCAGAGGGTAGATGGCATTTTCCGGACGCTGAGTGCCGCTCAATGCACTATCTGGCTGGTGGCGCTTTTTTTGCCACGGGAGAGGGTTTTCAGGTAGTGCCAGGAGAGCGCGAATGAGCAGGGCGAGGGCGCTGCGCCGCGGCCGTCCCGCCATGAGCGGTCTGGCGTGGCGGGCACGGCACCCGGCTCAAGGAATCGCGGGGCACCGCCGTTATCTGCCCTGAGCGGGTCGCTGGGGTGTCGATCCGCCGGGCCGGGGCCGGTGGAGGCCTTGCGCATTCCTTACCGTATCGGGTGCTTCATGTCTTTCCATAACAATATCCAGATCAAAACTCTGCTGCGCGGCGCAATGGCAATGTTGTCGCTTCTTCTGATGCTGGTTGGCGGCGTTGGCCTGTATGGCATGTCGCACAGCAACGAGGCGCTTCAGGAAACCTATGGCAACCAGCTAGCCTCCTCGCAAGCGCTGGGCGAGGCCATGCTTGGCATGACGCGCATGCGCCTGGCCCTCGATCGCGGCGTCATGCCGGGAGAGGGAGATGATGCCAAGGCGGTGGTGGACCGTTCGATGGTATTCGTCGACAGTGCCGAGGCGGCCTGGAAGCGATACTCTGCGCTACCGCAGGACGCTGAAGAAAAGGCACTGGCCACCGAGTTTGGCCGCAAGCGCCAGGAATTCATGGAAAAGGGCATCCTGCCCCTGCAAAAAGCCTTGAAGGAGAACAACGCGGACGCGGCACTCAAGGTTGCCAAGAAAGACTTGCCCGATCTGCAGCGCAGCATGGCAACGGCCTACGAGGCACTGCAGGCATTCCAGTACCGTACCGGCGAGTCCAATTTCAATGACGCGCAAGCTGGCTTCCGGCATGTGCGCGTGCTCTGCTTCCTGCTGATCGCCTTTGGCCTGGTGGTGGCCGCGCTGTGCACGACCACCCTGCAGCGGGCCATCGTCCGGCCGGTGGAGGAGGCCTTGGCGGTCTTCGAGCGTATCGCAGCGGGTGACCTGACCTCGCGTATCACCAATGTGTCGCGCAATGAGGTGGGCCGCATGATGCAGGCACTGGTCGCCATGCAGGAAAGCCTGTCGAACATCGTCTCGCAGGTGCGCGGCGGCACCGACTCGATCGCCTCGGCCACGCAGCAGATCGCCACCGGCAATCTCGATTTGTCGCAGCGTACCGAAGAGCAGGCCTCGTCGCTGGAGGAGACCGCCGCCAGCATGGAAGAGCTGACTTCGGCCGTGCGCCAGAATTCGGACAACGCGCGCCAGGCCGGCGTGCTGGCCACCGATGCCTCGCAGATCGCGCTCAAGGGTGGCGACGTGGTGGGCCGCGTGGTTGATACGATGAACGAGATCAATGGCTCGTCACGCAAGGTGGTCGAGATCATTGCCGTGATCGAAGGCATTGCCTTCCAGACCAACATCCTGGCGCTGAATGCCGCGGTGGAAGCCGCGCGTGCCGGCGAGCAAGGCCGCGGCTTCGCGGTGGTGGCAGGCGAGGTGCGCACCCTGGCGCAGCGCTCGGCCGCCGCCGCCAAGGAGATCGAGGCGCTGATCAGCGAATCCGGCCAGCGCGTGGAAAGTGGCACCAAGCTGGTCGCCGAAGCCGGCCAGACCATGGGCGAGATTGTCAACGCGGTCAAGCGCGTCACCGACATCATGAACGAGATCAGCGCGGCCACGCAGGAACAGACCAGCGGCATCGAGCAGGTCAACCAGGCGGTCACGCAGATGGATCAGGTCACCCAGCAGAATGCCGCGCTGGTGGAAGAGGCCGCGGCGGCAGCCGGCGCCCTGGAAGAGCAGGCGCAGAAGCTCAATGGCGTGGTGTCGGTGTTCCGTCTTTCCGGCAGCCACGTGATGGCAGCGCAGCCGCCGGCAACGCGCGCGCCCGTGGCCGCCAAGGCCGCGGCGAGCAGTTCACCCGGGCGCCAGCCGGCCATGCCGGCGCGTCCGCGCACGCCGGTCCAGCGCCAGGCACGCGCGGCACGTCCGGCCGCCCCGGCGATGGCTACGGCCAACGCTGGCGGCGACGACTGGAGCGCGTTCTGAGCCATGGTTGAACGTTTGCCGCCGTTTTCATCACCGGGGAAGCGCGTGTGATGCGATGATGCGGGTTTTGCGCCCGCATCGCCTGGATCGTCGCGCCATCGCCCCCAATTTTTGCGCAGCTTCCTTATTGACATGAGTGCTAGCCTTCTGCTGCTCGCTGCCCTATCCGGCCTCGCGGTCGGGTTGGGGATACGTGCAGCCAAGCCGGACCGGGAGCTGCCTAGCGGGCCGGCCCGGTCGCTGCAATGGGCGGTCTTGCTGCTCTCCCCTGCTTCCGTAGGCCTGCCGTTATGGGTCGCGCTGGGTTCCGGCAGCCTGCGCGTCACGCACGACGTGTCGCAGGCCGCGGTGGCACTCGTCGCGACGGCCGCACTCACGCTTGCCTTTCCCTGGCTGCGCCGCAACGTGCCACTGCGTGGTGCTGCGCTGGCGATGACACTGGCCGGCGCCGGCGTGGTGGTGGCTGCCGGCATGCGCCTGAGCACCCTGTGCGGCGAGGCCCCGCACCCGTCCGCCCTGTGCCTGGATCCCGGCAGGTTCATGCCGCCGGCCTGGATGGCGGCGGGCGCGCTGCTTTTGCTGCCGCTGGGATTCTTCGCCCTGCGCCGCGCCAACTTGCCCGGATGGCGGCTGGCCAGCAGCGGCAGTTTCGCAAGCCCGCAGAGCCATGCGCTGGACGAGATGTTCGAGGACCATCCGGCCGGTACCGGTGGCATCGCCGGCAGCGGTGGGCCGACGGTGCCGATGCGGCGCCGTGGCCGTATCCCGGGCCGCCTGACCGTGCGAGCGACCGCGCGCGGGCATGGCACGGTCGGGGAGTACAGCGTCAGCACGGACCTTCCGGACCGCACCGGCTTTGCGCGCTGGCTCGACCAGTCGATCGCCCAGGCGCGCCTGGCCGAGACCAGCTGCGCCGTGCTGCTGGTGCATATCGCTGATTTTCGCGAGGTCGATGAGGTTTTCGAGGTGCGCGCCGACGATATCCTGGCACAGGATGCCGGGGCGCTGGCCCAGGCAGCGCTGGAGCCGCACGACTTCCTGGCGCGCCTGGCGCGGGACGAATTCGCGGTCGGCGTGCCGGAGATGGTGCACCAGAGCCGCGCCAATGAGCTGGGCGCGCGCCTGCTGGGCTCGCTCGCGGAGTTCGTGGCCGCGCGTGGCCTGCAGATGCAGATCGGCGTGAACATCGGCATTGCCATCTACCCGCGCGATGCGCAAACCTCCGAGGCCCTGATGCAGGCGGCACGCGTGAGCCTGAGCGAGGCGCGCGAGAGCGGCTCGAACCAGGTGCGCGTATTCAACTCGGCAGCCGGTGAACGCGCCCGGCGCATGCGGGTGATCCGCCGCGACCTGTGGCTGGCCATCCAGGACGATGGCCTGGCCTTGCAGTACCAACCGAAGTTCGACGTGCGCCAGCGTACCGTGATCGGCGCCGAGGCCCTATGCCGCTGGCGCCATCCGACCCTGGGGCAGGTCAATCCCGCCGAGTTCATCACGGTGGCGGAGCAGTCCGGCCAGATCGACAAGCTCGACGACTGGGTGATCGCCACGGTCTGCCGGCAGATCCGACAGTGGCAGGACGACGGCATCCCTGTGGTGCCGGTGGCCATCAACGTCTCCGGCTTGCGCTTTGCCAGCCGCGACTTCCCGCAGTACCTGCTCGAGCAGATCCACCAGCATGACATCCCGCCATCGGCTGTCACGCTCGAGATCACCGAGACCGCGGCGATGAAGGACATCGCCCAATCGCTGGAGACGCTGCTGGAGCTGCAGGCGCTGGGCATCCACGTGGCGCTGGACGACTTTGGCAGTGGCTATTCAAGCCTCGGTTATCTCAAGCGCTTGCGGGTCGGGACGCTGAAGATCGATCGGACCTTGATTGGCGGGCTGGATGTCGATGCGCAGGGCAGGGCCATTGTCGGGTCGATGGTGGCGCTGGCGCACGAGCTGAAGATGCGGGTGGTGGCCGAAGGCGTGGAGTCGCATTCGCAACTGGATATCCTGGCGGGGATGGGGTGTGACGAGGCGCAGGGGTACTTGCTGTCGCATCCCTTGGACCCGGTCACGTTTGCCAATTTGTTATCGGGAGCGTGAGGAGAATCGGCCGATTTGGGCGATTCGGGCGATTCGGGCGATTCGGGCGAATGACGCCTCGCCGTCAAACCTCACTTTCTGGGCGTGAACGGCTCCGGTAACGCGCCTCCAGGCGGAAACAACGCCAAAAGCCGGGTAAACCGCCCGCTCTCAGGCACCAGCAAGGCAAACCGGGTCTCGCAATGATGCCCTGTAACGGCCCCAAGCCGGCGCAACTGCTGGCTGCAACTAACCAGCGACGGCAGCCCGCGCGGCAGGTAGATGCTCGCCAGCAGCGCCTCCGGCTCGATCCGCGTGCGGCCATGAAAGCGCGCCAGCTGCATCAGCAGCTCATCCGACATGCCGGCCTCGCTGCTGGTGTCCAGGTGCAAGGGCAGGCCAATGGCGTCGCGATTGGCCACGGTCTGCACGTCCCGCCAGTTCAGAGGCATGGGCCCGTCGCTGAGCACCGGCGCGAACAGCACTGAAGCCAGCAGCTGCAGGGTATGCGGCAGCGCCTCGGCGGTGGTCGGCACGATGGGCCCGCAGCCGCTGGCGGCATGTGGCAGGCCGTCGACCAGCAATGTGAGCACAAGGCGATCGGGATGGCGCAGGGAGCGCAGGCGTTGGGCGGTGGTAGCGTTGATCTGCCGCTCCACGATCACAAGCTGCGCATCGGCCGGCTGGCGCGGGCGCCGCGATACCCAGTGCAGGCATCCACCAAAATCCGGCAGCGACGCCAGCAATGCGTCCGGGGCGCCCTGGACGAAGACGGTGAGCTTGTCGGGTTGGCGCGGGTCAGGGGTATCCCGTTTGCTCCACTGCGGGCCTGGCAAGTTCGACATGATCACGTTCCGATGGTATTGCAGTGCCTCAGTCGCGGGTAGCGCAGGCGTGCCATGGCCCGCCGGTGCGCGGGCCATTTTACGGCGAGGCCGTAGTATGCCCACCCGCCGCCGCCAGATGCACCCCATGCTCGTGGGGTAACAAATGCCACAAATCCCGCCGATCGACGCAACCGTGCTACGGATTCGGCCGCCGCTGCCGATATGCCCCAAAGGGGCGTTGTTTGCACCGGCCACGCCAGTCGCGCATCGCCGCACACCGCAGCCCCGTCCGCAGGAACATCGGTCCACCGTGCCAGAACCCCGGCTTGTGGACTCACCATCGTGCTGTCAACGGAGCCGCTATGTCTTTGCCTCATATTCTAGTCGTCGATGATTCTCCCTCCTTGCGCCGCATGATCGGCGCCTGCCTGCGCGCGGGGGGCTACGCCGTGTCCGAAGCCGCCGACGGCGACGAGGCGCTGGCGCTGGCCCTCGACGCTGACTTCGGCATGCTGGTGACCGACCAGGTGATGCCGGGAACGGACGGCCTGACCCTGATCCGCACGCTGCGTGCGAAACCTGCCTATGCCGCCATCCCGATGCTGATGCTGAGCACCGAGGCCGACAGCCAGGTGCGCGAGCAGGCTCGCGTGGCCGGCGCGTCCGGCTTCCTGGCCAAGCCGTTCGATCCGGATCAGTTGATGGAAGCCGTGAATGCGCTGCTAGACCCCTCCAAGGTAGGGTAAATGCCTTGGCATTGTTGCCCTTCAGTCACGTCCAGGACTGCCGTTAAGAGGTAAACGATATTCGTGCCTCGTCGCAGGCTGAGTCTCGGCCTGGCTGCCCGCCCGCGGGCCGGCCGGCTGCGGCTTTGGCAGCGCCGCATGGCCGGTCATTGCAGCGGGAGCCAGCAAATGAAAGCCGGGAACAAGACAGAGGGCGCGGGGGAAGAGTTCCTCGCGTTCAGGTTGGGCGGCGAGGAGTACGGCGTCGACATCCTCAAGGTGCAGGAGATCCGTGGCTATGAGAACGTCACGCAGATTGCCAATGCGCCCGCCTATCTCAAGGGCGTGGTCAACCTGCGCGGGATCATCGTCCCGATCATCGACCTGCGCATCAAGTTTCGCCAGGACAAGGTCAACTACGACCAGTACACGGTCGTGATCATCGCCGACCTGCACGATCGCACCACCGGCATCGTGGTCGACGGTGTGTCCGACGTGCTGACGCTGGCGCCGGGCCAGATCCGGCAGGCACCCCAGCTCTCCGGCGAGACGGATTACATCCGCGGCATCGGCTCGGTCGAAAGCCGCATGCTGATCCTCGTCGACATCGAGAAACTGCTAGACACCGAAGAACTCGCGGCCATCGAGGCAGCCGCGGCCAGCTGAGGCGGCCGCACGTAGCGAGAGCCCGATCCATGCAGTCTTCCATCCATGCGAAATAATCAACCCGTTACCTCCCGAGAGTACAAGCTCTCCGCAGACGATTACCTGATCTCCAGGACCGACCTGAAGGGTCGCATCACGTTCGCCAACCGCGCCTTTATCGAGGCCAGCGGATTCGCGGCCGAGGAATTGCTCGGCGCCGCGCACAACCTGGTCCGCCATCCGGACATGCCGCCGGAGGCATTCGCCGACCTGTGGAAGACCATTCAGGCCGGACGCTCGTGGGTCGGCATCGTCAAGAACCGCCGCAAGGACGGTGATTTCTACTGGGTCAGTGCCACGGTGACACCCACGGTCGTCGACGGCCAGTTGGTGGGCTATACCTCGGTGCGTTCGATGCCGCAGCGCGAGCAGGTCGAGGCAGCAGGCGCCGCTTACGCACGCCTGCGCGAGGGCGGCGGCTCGGGCCTGGCCGTGCGCGATGGTGCCGTGGTACGCAGGGGCCTGGCGGGGCTGCCGGCACGCCTGGGCAAGATCACGCTCAAGCGGCGCATCCTGCTGTCGCAGGCGGCGGGCCTGGTGTGGTTCCTCGCGGCGCTGCTGGCCTTCGAGGCGCTGGCCGGGGCAGAAGCCACGAGCCAGTTGCGGCCCTGGTTGTGGGGCGGTTTCGGGCTGGCGGTCGCGTCATCCTTTATCGGCGGCACGCTGCTGCTGGCACGCGTGAACCGGCCGGTGCAGGACATGCTCGACTTTGCCTTGCGCATGGGCGCGGGCGATCTCACCACGCGCCTGGACTACCGCGCGAGCGACGAGGTGGGGGCGCTGGCGCGTGCCATGCGCACGATGCAGCGCAGCTTGCTGTCGGTGGTGGGCGAGATCCAGGAGGGCATGGCGAGCATTTCCACGGCCACGCGCCAGGTGGCCGCGGGCAACAGCGACCTGTCGCAGCGCACCGAACAGCAGGCAGCCTCGCTGGAAGAAACCGCATCGAGCATGGAAGAGCTGACCAGCACGGTGCGCCAGAACGCGGACAACGCGCGGCAGGCCAGCGGCCTGGCAGCCAACGCCTCCGAGATTGCCGTCAAGGGCGGCGAAGTGGTGGGCCGCGTGGTGCAGACCATGGACGACATCAACGGTGCATCGAAGAAGATCGTCGACATTATCGGCGTGATCGAAGGCATTGCCTTCCAGACCAATATCCTGGCGCTGAACGCGGCGGTGGAAGCCGCGCGGGCCGGCGAACAGGGCCGGGGCTTCGCGGTGGTGGCGGGAGAGGTGCGCGGGCTGGCACAGCGCAGCGCGAACGCGGCCAAGGAAATCAAGGGCCTGATCGGCGACACGGTGGCACGGGTGGACAACGGCTCGGCACTGGTGGGCCAGGCCGGGCTGACCATGGGCGAGATCGTGCAGGCGGTCAAGCGCGTGACGGACATCATGGGCGAGATCAGCGCGGCGTCCGCCGAGCAGAGCTCGGGCATCGAGCAGGTGAACAAGGCCGTGGCCCAGATGGACGAGGTGACACAGCAGAACGCGGCACTGGTGGAGCAGGCCGCGGCCGCGGCCGGCGCACTGGAAGACCAGGCCGGGCGCTTGCGCGATGCGGTAGCCACCTTCCGCGTCAGCTTGCGCCCTGAAGCACGGCCGGTGCGCGCCCGTCAGGGCGATGCGCTGCATCTGGCGCAAGCCTGAAAAGAGAAAGAGATCAAGCAGTGTCGAGGCAATCGGCCTGAAAGCGTGTTCTAGAAAAAGAAGTAGCGCCTGTCGTGCGCACTGCCGGCAACCCGCCGGCAGCGGACAGATGAGGCCCCGGTCAAGTCATTCAGAAAAAAGAGGTAGTCTGCATGCAATGGTTCAATCAGCTCCGCGTCACGACCAAGCTGGTCGTTGGCTTTCTGGTCGTGTCGCTTATCGGCGCGGTGATGGGTCTGCTGGGCGTCATCAATATGGGACGCATGACGGACTGGACCAGCCGGATTTATCACGGCGACCTGCAGGCGCTCAAGGCGGTGCAGAGCGGCAATATTGACCTGCTCTATTCCAGCCGCGCGCAGATTGCGCTGCTGTCGGCTTCGACCATGGGCGAGCGCGCTGCAGAGAAGGAGCAGATCGAAAAGTCGCTGGTCCTGCTGGACGAGAGCATGAAGCGTGCGCGCCCGGCGTTCGACCAGCCGGAGGGGATCGCCCTCGTCAAGCAATTCGATACCCTGCTGCCGGCCTACCGTGAGCGCCTGGGCAAGTATGTGGCGCTCGTCAGCAAGCAGCCGCTCGATACCTCGCAGTTTGAAAGCCAGGTCTTTAGCGAAAGCGCCGACCTGATCAAGGATAGCCGCGCGCTCGAAGACGTGATGGCAAAGATGGTCAAGCGCCGCGACGATCGCGCGCTGGCCAATATGGACGAAGCACGTGGCGTCTACGAAAGCTCCCGCCTGTGGATGCTCGGCCTGGTGCTGGGTGGCCTGGCCGTCTCCGTGCTGCTGGGCGCCCTCCTGGCCCGTACGCTGTCGCGCCAGCTGGGCGGCGAGCCGGCCTACGCGGTGGATATTGCCTCGCGTATCGCCGAGGGTGACTTTTCGGCCGACGTGAAACTGCGTGCGGGCGACAAGGACAGCCTGCTGCACGCCATGCGGCAGATGCAGCAGCAACTCTCGGCCATGGTGCGTGACTTCAAGGATTCCGCGGAATCGATCGCATCCGCCTCGCGTGAGATCGCCGCGGGCAATAGCGACCTGTCGCAGCGCACCGAACAGCAGGCGGCCTCGCTGGAAGAAACCGCATCGAGCATGGAAGAGCTGACCAGCACGGTGCGCCAGAACGCGGACAACGCGCGGCAGGCCAGCGGCCTGGCAGCCAACGCCTCCGAGACCGCGGTCAAGGGTGGCGAAGTGGTGGGCCGCGTGGTGAAGACCATGGATGAGATCAACGATGCCTCCAAGAAGATCGTCGACATTATTGGTGTGATCGAAGGCATTGCCTTCCAGACCAATATCCTGGCGCTGAACGCGGCAGTGGAAGCCGCACGCGCCGGCGAGCAAGGCCGGGGCTTTGCGGTGGTGGCAGGCGAGGTGCGCAGCCTGGCGCAGCGCAGCGCGAATGCGGCCAAGGAAATCAAGGGCCTGATCGGCGACACGGTGGCGCGGGTGGACAACGGCTCGACGCTGGTGGGCCAGGCCGGGCACACCATGGGTGAGATCGTGCAGGCGGTCAAGCGCGTGACAGACATCATGGGCGAGATCAGCGCGGCGTCCGCCGAGCAGAGCTCGGGCATCGAGCAGGTCAACAAGGCCGTGGCGCAAATGGACGAGGTGACGCAGCAAAACGCGGCGCTGGTCGAGCAGGCCGCGGCTGCCGCCGGTTCCCTGGAAGACCAGGCCACGCGCCTGCAATCCTCGGTAGCCAGTTTCCGCCTGGCCGAAACGGATGCCTTTGCCGGCTCGCGCGTGCAAGCGCCGCAGCCCAAGGTGATCGCTGCGCCCAAGGCCAAGCCCAAGCGCATGGAGCCGTCGGCACCGGCCTCCCGCCACGAAGAGTCCGGTCATGCCGAGCCCGCGCCGGTGGACAAGGATGAGCGCGAGGGCGGACGTGATATGCCTGCGCCGGTTACGGCGCGCGCCGCGCGTCCCGCAGCCCTGGTTGCCTCGGAAAGCGGCGACTGGAGCGCTTTCTGACGGCGAACAAGGTGCTCCCACCGTCAGCGGCATAGCCGGATCTGCATATCATGACTACTGAAATCACCCTGGCGCTGCCCGAAGAAGCCGCGGCCAAGCTGCGTGCCGAGTTCGAGCACTTCGTCAAGCTCTCGACCGGGCTGGACAACGAGTTCACGCCGCCCGGCTTCGATGATTTCCTGCGGGCGCGCCTGCTTCACCATGACGGCCCGCTGACCGAGCGTGCCGTCACGCGGCTGCTCTCGGGTGGGGAATACGCCTGGGCCAAGCGCGTGTTCAACAAGCAGTTGCCCAATGCCATGGCGACCCTGATGCGCGACGCGCAGCGCTATGGCTATGGCCTGGCGGTGCGCTACGAGTGGACGCCCCAGGAACGCCTTGCGCACGCCCGTGACTGGTCCCGGCAGATTCTGGAGGACGCCGGGGCCGACCTGGCCTTTACCGATCCCCTGGCATCCCAGCTGGCCACCTCGGCGGTGGATATCCGCACGCTTGAGGAGCAGATGCAGACACCGGCATGGCGCGTCGCGGAAAGCCTGCGCCGCCGGGTCTACGACCTCATGTACATGGTGCAGACTGAGCGCACCGCAGGCACGGCACGCTCGCGGCTGGGCGAGTTGCGTGCGTTGCTGGGGCTATCGATGGACTATGGCACTGTGAGTGCCGAAGAGGCTGCACGCGTGATGGAGCAGGTGGAGCAAACCTGCCCGCATCTGTTCCGCGAAGAGCCCGACGACCTGTTCGCACGGGTGGCGGCATGGCTGCGCAGGGTCCTAGTGCAGTGAGACCGACCCGTCAATAGAGGAATGCGACTAGTACACCCTCGGGCGGGATGACCTAACGCGCCATTTTAGAGCTTTTCCTCTGTTACATACGCGTAACAGTTTTGATGCAAATCACATGACAAGGAGATGTCTGTTACAAACTTTGAATCCCATGTATGTTTCATGCGACATTGCTGTACCCCAACGTAAGAGGGGATTGGCAGTCTGCTCAAATTGCCGATATAACACTGTCAGTCGCACTTACACTCTGTAACATTTGTAACGTTTCAGATAGGTCTGACCAAGCGCAGTTCCGTAGTCGTACGCAGTACCCGTCGAACACGCACTCAAACGATCTGGTCGCCTTCAGCCTTCGGCTGCGGGTAAGCGCCGGACAAGCGGTCGAAGGGCTTTTGGTAGCGGGGAAAAATTGGAAAGCAGTGAAGTTCTCCAGGAGATCAGGGAGGTCAATCTCGCCTATCTGCTGCTCGCGCAACGCCTGGTGCGCGAAAATCATCTGGAAGCCATGTTCAGGCTTGGCGTCAGCAAGGAAATTGCCGACATTCTCGCCAAGTTGACACCGGCCCAGCTTGTCAAACTGGCAGCATCAAACATGGTCCTATGCCGTTTTCGGTTCGACGACCATGCCTTGCTGTCGACACTCACCCATACGGCCAAGAGCCATGATATGCAGCAGATCCATGCTGCGATCCTGCTCGCACGGCAGCCCGTGGAGTCGCTCAATTGACCGCGCTCCTGCAGGCCCCGTCAGCCCGGAGTACCACGGCCACTCCCGTCCCCAATCGCAAGAGCGTCCTGCAGGATGCCAACCAGACCCAGCTCGCCATTGAGCTGATCGGCCTGGGTGCGCGCCTGCAAGTCCTCGAAGCCGAGACCACGCTCTCGCGCGATCGCCTGATCCGCCTCTACAAGGAGCTGCGCGGCGCCTCGCCGCCCAAGGGCATGCTGCCCTTCTCGACCGACTGGTTCACCACCTGGTTGCCAAACATCCATTCCTCGCTGTTCTTCTCGGCCTATCAGTTCATGGTCCAGCAGGGCGAGACGGTTGGCATCCGCGGCGTGGTGGCAGCCTATCGGCTCTATCTTGAGCACGTATCGCTGCTCGAAAGCGAAATTGTCTTAAGTTTCACCCGTGCCTGGACGTTAGTACGGTTTTTCGAGAGCAACATGCTGCAGCTTTCCAGCTGCACCTGCTGCGGCGGGCGTTTCGTTGCGCACGCGTACGAGCCGCATGCGAATTTCGTATGCAGCCTGTGCCGTCCGCCCTCGCGTGCTGGCAAAGCCAAGAAGCTCTCGAAGGACATCGCACCAGCGCAAGCTGTCGCCTGACTGAAATCCTTGGGTCGATAGGGCACTAAGTCTTCAAGTCTTGCCGTCTTCAGTCGTTAAGTCTTAAGACGGACAGACTTCAGGACCCAAGGCTTCAAGGCCCGATAGTCCCAAGGTCTCAGATCCGATGGCAGCCTGCGTGACAGGTGAGCCCTGCCAAGGCAGCCGGTATATCCGCCTGGCTGGAGGGGTGACCCTTGTGCGTGCCTGACGCGTGTTTTTCTGACGGGGAATCAATCGTGCTAGTTGTAATTGGCTTTGTTGTCGTGATAGCGGCGGTGCTTGGCGGATACGCCATGACCGGCGGCCATATGGGCGCGCTTTATCAACCGGCAGAGCTTGTCATCATTGGGGGCGCCGCGGTCGGCGCGTTCATCAGCTCCAATAATGGCAAGGCTATCAAGGCCACCATTCGCGTGCTGCCGACACTGTTTCGCAGCAGCAAGTACAGCAAGGCGCTGTACATGGAAGTCATGGCGCTGCTCTATGTCCTGCTGTCCAAGGCCCGCCGCGAAGGCATCCTGTTCCTCGAGAAGGAAATCGCGGATCCGGCGGCCAGCAGCGTGTTCAGCCAGTATCCGCGCATCCTTGCCGACCCGGGAATGATGGAGTTCCTGACGGACTACCTGCGCATGATGGTCAACGGCAATATGAACGCCTTCGAGATCGAGACCCTGATGGATCACGAGATCGAGACCTTCCGCCACGAGGCCGAGGTGCCAGCGCATGCGCTGACCCGCGTCGGCGACGGATTGCCCGCCTTCGGCATTGTCGCCGCGGTGATGGGCGTGGTGCACGCGCTGGCCTCGGCAGACCTGCCGCCGGCCGAACTGGGCGCGCTGATCGCCCACGCCATGGTCGGCACCTTCCTCGGCATCTTGCTCGCCTACGGCTTTGTCTCGCCGCTGGCGGCGCGGGTCGAGCACCAGGTGGACGAAACCGTGAAGATGTACGAGTGCATCAAGGTCACGCTGCTGGCTTCGCTCAATGGGTATGCACCTCTGGTGGCGGTCGAGTTCGGCCGCAAGGTGCTGTACTCGACCGAGCGGCCATCCTTCCTCGAACTGGACGACCACGTCCGCGAAGTCAAGAGCATCACCTGACGAAGAGGAGCGACAGCGATGAGCAGTGAGCACGGTGCGCACCCCATTGTCGTCAAACGCATCAAGAAGAGCAGCGCCGGGCATCATGGCGGATCGTGGAAGATCGCCTACGCCGACTTCATGACGGCAATGATGGCGCTGTTCCTTGTGCTTTGGCTGCTGAAGGCTGCCCAGCCCAAGGACCTGGTGCAATTGGCAGAGTATTTCCGCACGCCGCTGAAAGTGGCCATTGCGGGCGGCAACAAGAGCAGCTTGTCTTCCAGCGTGATCCCGGGCGGCGGCACGGACGTGACCCGCCAGGACGCGGAAGTCAGGAAGACGCCCGAAGACGCCACGGAAAAGGCCAAGGAACGCCAGGAAGCCGAGCGCCTGCGCTCGCTCAAGAAACGTCTTGAGCAGATCATCGAGAACAACCCGGTGCTGCGCCAGTTCCGCCCCCAGTTGTTGCTCGATATCACCAGCGAAGGTTTGCGCATCCAGATCCTGGATACGCAGAACCGGCCGATGTTCCGTACCGGCAGCGCCGCGGTCGAGCCGTATATGCGCAGCATCCTGCGCGAGATCGGCCCGGTGCTCAACGAGATGCCCAACAAGGTCAGCCTGTCCGGCCATACCGACTCCGCCAACTATTCCAATGGCGAGCGCACATATAGCAACTGGGAGCTGTCCTCCGACCGCTCCAATGCCTCCCGGCGCGAGCTGATTGCCGGCGGCATGAACGAGGGCAAGGTGCTGCGCGTGATCGGCCTGGCCGCGACCATGCCGCTCGACAAGAAGGACGATCTCGCGCCGGTGAATCGCCGCATCAGCATCGTGGTGCTGAACCAGCGCGCGCAGTCTCGGATCGAGGCTGAGAATGCCAGCGCCGCCGAGGTTTCGATCGCAGCAAAGGCCGGTGAAGCCGGCCAGGAAGTGCAGGCAGGCCTGGCGGCCGCCTCCGCCCCCGCAACCGCAGTCGCGCCGGCCGCTTCGGCCGCCCCGGCTGCGGCTGCGCCGGGCAACGCCGCCGCGGCCCCGGCCAAGCCGGGCAGTGTTCAATGAAGACCGCCTGCCATGCCGGCAGCGGGCTTCGCAGCAAAATTCAGTGAGCCAGGACGGTTATGTCTGTCGATATCGATATCACGCAGTTCTACCAGACCTTTTTCGAGGAGGCGGAAGAGCTCCTCGTGGAAATGGAGCAACTGCTGCTCGGGCTGGATCTCGAATCCCCCGATGCGGAAGAGCTCAACGCGATTTTTCGCGCGGCGCACTCTATCAAGGGTGGCGCGGCCACGTTCGGCTTCGCTGCCCTGACCGAAACCACGCACCTGCTGGAAAACCTGCTTGACCGTACGCGGCGGCGGGAACTGGCGTTGTCCCGGACCATCATCGACACTTTTCTGGAAACCAAGGACGTGTTGCAAGATCAGCTCAACGCCTACCGTAACGGTACGGAACCCGATCCGGAAACGCTGGCGCGTATCTGCGCCGTTCTTCAGCAACTGGCGCTCGAGGCTGCGGGCGGCACGCCGGCAGCGGCGCCCGCCCCGGCGCCTGTCGCCGCGGCGGCAACCGTGGCAGCTGCGGCACCTGCGAGCGCCGGCGGCGGCCTGAAGGTGACCCTGGTCAAGGTGTCGCCCTCGGATCAGGCGCTGTTGCGCGAGGAACTCGCCAACCTGGGCGAGATCACTGGCCAGAAGGAAGAGGGCGGCGATCTCACCGTGTGGCTGTCGAGCCAGTGCAGCGCCGATGACATCATCGCGGTGTGCTGCTTCGTCGTCGACGGCGACCAGATCATTGTGGAAGCGGCGGATGCGCCGGCTCCGGCCGCAGCGCCGGCAGCGGACGAGCCGGTAGCTGCGCCGGCCGCCGCCGCACCGGCGCAAGCCCCGGCCGCGCCCGCTCCCGCCAAGGAAAAAGCCAAGGCACAGCCCGCCGCGGCCGCGCACGCGCAGGAGAACGGCTCCATCCGCGTGCCCACCGAAAAGGTGGACCAGATCATCAACCTGGTGGGCGAACTGGTCATCACGCAGTCGATGCTGGCGCAGACCGCATCCGCGCTCGATCCGGTGCTGTTCGACCGCTTGTTCTCCGGCATGGGCCAGCTCGAGCGCAATGCGCGCGACCTGCAGGAAGCGGTGATGTCGATCCGCATGATGCCGATGGACTACGTCTTCTCGCGCTTCCCGCGCCTGGTGCGCGACCTGGCCGGCAAGCTGGGCAAGCAGATCGACCTGGTCACTTTCGGCAAGGCCACCGAGCTCGACAAGAGCCTGATCGAACGCATCATCGACCCGCTGACCCACCTGGTGCGCAACAGCCTGGACCACGGCATCGAGACACCGGACTTGCGCGTTGCCGCAGGCAAGGAACCCACCGGGCAGCTGATCCTGTCGGCCCAGCACCACGGCGGCAACATCGTCATTGAAGTGAGCGACGACGGCGGTGGCCTGCGCCGCGACAAGATCCTCGCCAAGGCACTGCAGAATGGCCTGCCGGTGTCGGAGAACATCAGCGACGATGAAGTCTGGCAACTGATCTTCGCGCCGGGCTTCTCCACCGCCGAAGCGGTGACCGACCTGTCCGGCCGCGGCGTGGGCATGGACGTGGTCAAGCGGAACATCCAGGAAATGGGCGGCCACGTCGAGGTTACCTCGCGTCCCGGCCAGGGCACGACCACCCGCATCGTGCTGCCGCTGACGCTGGCGATCCTGGACGGCATGTCCGTCAAGGTGGGCGCCGAGACCTTCATCCTGCCGCTGAACTGCGTGATGGAGTCGCTGCAGCCCAAGCCGGAAGACGTGCACACGGCCGCCAACAACGACCGCGTGATGCATGTGCGCGGCGAATACCTCCCGCTGCTGGAACTGCACCGCGTGTTCAACGTGGCCGAAGCCGTGCACGAGCCGACCCAGGGCATCGCCGTGATCCTGCAGGCCGAAGGCAAGCGCTTCGCGCTGCTGGTGGACCAACTGATCGGCCAGCACCAGGTCGTGCTGAAGAATCTCGAAACCAACTACCGCAAGGTGCCTTGCATTTCCGCTGCCACCATCCTTGGCGACGGCAGCGTGGCACTGATCGTGGACGTCGGCGCGCTGCAGCGCACCGGAGTGCGCCGCCAAGACCCGGCGCTTGCTTAACGCTCAGGAGAACAAGACATCATGGCCGGCATCGGACACATCGATACCCCCGGGAGCGAAGCTTCCGGGCAGGAGTTCCTGGTTTTCACGCTGGGAAGCGAAGAGTATGGCATCGACATTCTCAAGGTGCAGGAGATCCGCGGCTACGACGCGGTGACCCGCCTGGCGAATGCGCCTGACTTCATCAAGGGCGTGACCAATCTGCGCGGCGTGATCGTGCCGATCGTGGACCTGCGCCTGAAGTTCCGCTTGGGCAACGTGCGCTACGACCACCAGACCGTGGTCATCATCCTCAATATCGCTGGCCGCGTGGTTGGCATCGTGGTGGATGGCGTATCGGACGTGCTGACCCTGACCGGCGAAGCCATCAAGCCGGCGCCGGAGTTCGGCGTCTCGGTCTCCAACGATCACCTGACCGGCCTTGGCACTGTCGACGGCCGCATGCTGATCCTGATCGACATCGAGAAGCTGATGACCAGTGCCGAAATGGAACTGGTCGAAGCCGAGCTCGCCTGATCCCGAGCGGATCCGCCTGAGTTCACCAAAGCAAGCCCCAGCAAGACCACGGCCAAAAGCCCCGCAACACATGACGCAGCCTCGCCCAACCGCCTTTGCCGCCGGCCCGCAATCAGCGCAGCCCGCTTCCCTGCGGCGCGACGAGCCGCGTGACTTCCTGCTGACCGAGCGGGACTTCGAGAAGATCCGCGCGATGATTCATCGCCGCGCGGGCATCTCGCTTGGCAGCCACAAGCGAGAGATGGTGTACAGCCGGCTGGCGCGACGGCTGCGCACGCTGCAGCTGGTCGATTTCGGCACTTACCTGGCGATGCTGGACGCCGATGCCGGCTCGGACGAGTGGGAGTTCTTTACCAACGCGCTCACCACCAACCTGACGTCGTTCTTCCGCGAAGCCCATCACTTCCCCTTGCTGGCGGAGCATGCCAAGAAGACCGGTCGGCCCTACTCGGTATGGTGCTCGGCCGCGTCCACCGGCGAGGAACCTTACTCGATCGCCATCACGCTGGCTGAAGCGCTCGGCGATCGCGCCGCCACCGTGCTGGCCACCGATATCGATACCCAGGTGCTGGCCAAGGCCCGCTCCGGTGTCTATACGGCTGAGCAGGTGAACAAGCTCTCGCCGGAGCGGCTCAAGCGCTTCTTCCTCAAGGGCACCGGCCAGCGCGCCGGCGCGGTCAAGGTCAAGCCGGAACTGGCGGGCACCATCAGTTTCGAGCCGCTCAACCTGCTGGCGCCGGACTGGGGGATTCGCGAGAAGTTCGACGCGATCTTCTGCCGCAACGTGATGATCTATTTCGACAAGCCTACGCAGGGCAAGATCCTGGAGCGCTTCGTGCCGCTGCTCAAGCCGCACGGGCTGCTGTTCGCGGGCCACTCCGAGAATTTCTCCTACGTGACGCGCGCCTTCCAGCTGCGCGGGCAGACTGTCTATGAACTGGCGCCGCAGTCGGCCCGGCCGGGAGGATCGTGATGCGCACGCCCCAATTGCCGGAGGCAATCGCCACCCGCAGCTACTTTGACCGTGAATTCGGCAAGCAAGCCATCAAGCTGCTGCCTAACGAGTACTACGTGACCCGCGAAGACGTGGTGCTGACCACGGTGCTCGGCTCGTGCGTAGCGGCATGCATCCGCGATGAGACGGCCGGGGTAGGGGGCATGAACCACTTCATGCTGCCGGATGACGATGGCGTGGGTGCCGACCGGCTGCTGTCCGCGTCGATGCGCTACGGCTGCTACGCGTTGGAGGTGCTGGTCAACGAACTGCTGAAGATGGGCGCGCGCCGCGAGCGGCTCGAAGCCAAGGTGTTTGGCGGCGGCGCGGTGCTGGCCAACATGACCACGCTCAACATCGGCGACCGCAATGCAGAGTTCGTGATCCGTTACCTGAAGACCGAAGGGATCCGGCTGGCCGCGCAGGACCTGCGCGGCCCGCATGCGCGCCGGGTCAGCTATTTCCCGCTTACCGGGCTGGCGCTGGTGCGCCGGCTCACGCGCCAGGACGACCAGGTGGTGGTCGAGCGTAACGAACGCGCGCTGGCACGCGCCATCGCCAGCTCCGCGACGACGCCTGGAAAGGGCGGCGCGGAATTGTTTTCACGGCGTGCGCCATCGGCTGCCGTTTCCTGATACGACAAGGACTTTTTCCAGACATGACTGCGGCCAAGATCAAGGTATTGTGCGTGGACGACTCCGCGCTGATACGCAGCCTGATGACGGAGATCATCAACAGCCAGAACGATATGGAGGTGGTGGGTACCGCCCCCGATCCGCTGGTGGCGCGCGACCTGATCAAGCGCCTGAATCCGGATGTACTGACGCTGGACGTGGAAATGCCGCGCATGGACGGGCTGGATTTCCTTGAGCGGCTGATGCGCCTGCGCCCGATGCCGGTGCTGATGGTGTCATCGCTGACCGAGCGCGGCTCGGAAATCACGATGCGCGCGCTGGAACTCGGCGCGGTGGATTTCGTCACCAAGCCCAAGCTCGGCATCCGCGACGGCCTGATGGATTACACCGACACCATCGCCGACAAGATCCGTGCCGCGTCGCGCGCACGCATCCGCAGCAACGCACCCGCCAGCGGGGAAGGGGCAGCGCCGGCTACCCCGATGCTGCGCAGCCCGTTGCTGTCCACGGAAAAGCTGATTATCGTCGGGGCGTCCACCGGCGGCACCGAAGCCATCAAGGACTTCCTGATGCCGATGCCGCCCGATTGCCCCGCCGTGCTGATCGTCCAGCATATGCCGGCGGGCTTCACGCGTTCGTTCGCGCAGCGCCTGGACGGCCTGTGCCGGATCACGGTCAAGGAAGCGGAGCACGGCGAGCGCGTGCTGCCCGGCTACGCCTATATCGCCCCGGGCGACTCGCACCTGCTGCTTGCGCGCAGCGGGGCCAACTATGTGGCCCACCTGTCGCAGGAGCCGGCGGTCAACCGCCACCGGCCGTCGGTGGAAGTGCTGTTCGACTCCGCGGCCAAGCATGCCGGCAAGAACGCCATCGGCGTGATGCTGACGGGCATGGGCAAGGACGGGGCGCAAGGCATGCTGCGCATGCGCGAGGCCGGTGCTTATAACCTGGCGCAGGACGAGAGCAGTTGCATTGTATTCGGCATGCCCAAGGAGGCGATTGCCGCCGGTGGGGTGCATGAGGTAGTACCGCTGCACGCGATGAGCCAGCGCGTGATGGCACGCCTGGCCACCTTCGGGACACGCGCGCAGCGAGTTTGACAGGGCACAAGCGCCGGCCCGGCCGCATACCGGCGGGGCCAGCGCAAGTATTGCAGCAACTTTCCACAACTGTATTGGAGCCGTTAGAGTGGACAAGAACATGAAGATCCTGGTGGTCGATGACTTCCCCACCATGCGTCGCATCATCCGCAACCTGCTTAAGGAACTGGGCTTTGCCAACGTCGAGGAAGCCGAAGACGGCGCCGCGGGCCTGGAGAAAGTCAAGGACGGCAGCTTCCAGTTCGTCATTTCCGACTGGAACATGCCGAACATGGACGGCCTGAGCATGCTGCAGGCGATTCGCGCCGAAGGGGCGCTTGCCAAGTTGCCGGTACTGATGGTGACGGCCGAGGCCAAGAAGGAAAACATCATCGCTGCGGCACAGGCCGGCGCGAACGGCTATGTGGTCAAGCCGTTCACGGCTGCGACGCTCGATGAGAAGATCACCAAGATCTTCGAGAAGCTGGCGAAGGAAGGGGCATAAGGTGGGCGACATGTCGACGACTCCGACTCTAAGCAACGAATCTGCCGAGCAGCTGTTCCAGCGCATTGGCGCCCTGACACGGATGCTGCGCGACAACATGCGCGAATTGGGGCTCGACAAGGAAATCGAGCGCGCCGCGCAGGCCATCCCCGACGCGCGTGACCGCCTGAGCTATATCGCCTCCATGACCGAGCAGGCTGCCGAGCGCACGCTGACCGCGGTGGAGCTGGCGCAGCCGATCCAGTCCGGCATGGAGAAACAGGCCGAGGCGCTCGACAAGCGCTGGGAAGCCTGGTTCGAAAAGCCGGTGGAGCTGGGCGACGCGCGCGAGCTCGTGCTCGATACCCGCGCCTTCCTGACGGATGTGCCGCAGCAGGCCCGCGCCACTGGCAGTCACCTGCTCGACATCATGATGGCGCAGGATTTCCAGGACCTGACCGGCCAGGTCATCAAGAAGATGATGGACATGATCCACTCCCTGGAGCAGGAACTGCTGCAGGTGCTGATCGACAATGTCCCGGCCGATCGCCGCGTGGAAGCGCCGCCGACGTTGATGAACGGGCCGCAGGTGAACCCCGAAGGCAAGGCCGACGTGGTCTCCGACCAGTCACAGGTCGACGACCTGCTCGCCAGCCTGGGCTTCTGATCGCCAGGCACGGACCGCGGCGCTGCTAGCGGCGCCGCGCCGTCCCGCGTGCGCCCCTTCCCCGGGGTGCGCTGCCGGAGCGCCCCCGCCGCCAAGGCGAGGGCTGCGCATCGCGCATGCCGGCCCTCCCTCGCGCGCCGCGCGCCCCGCCCAAGCGGCGCCATCGCGCAAACAGCGCCAGAATCCCGGTCCTATTCCAGCTAATGCCCACCGGTTTCCGCTCCGATAATCGATCCTGACGAACGGCCGCATGCCGCTTCGTAACGGAGCGGCCATGTCCGAAGAAAGCGATCTCGAGAAAACCGAACCTGCCTCAGCGCGGCGCCTGGAAAAGGCGCGCGAAGAGGGGCAGGTCGTGCGTTCGCGCGAGCTCGCCACGCTGATCATGCTGATGAGCGGCGTAGTGGGCCTGTCGACGCTGGGCGGCACGCTTGCCAACAAGCTCGATGCCGTGCTGCATGCCAGCCTGGCCTTCGAGCCGGCGATTGCCTTCGACACGACGCGCATGATGTCGCGCTTTGGTATCGCGGTCTGGGAGGGCCTGCTGGCCTTCCTGCCGCTGCTGCTGTTCTTTGGCGCGGCAGCGCTGGCCGGCCCCATGCTGCTGGGCGGCTGGATGTTCTCCGCCAAGTCTTTCGCCCCGGATTTCTCCCGCCTCTCGCCACTCAAGGGGCTGGGCCGGTTGTTCTCCTCGCAGTCGCTGGTGGAGCTGACCAAGGCCATTGCCAAGGCGCTGCTGGTTGGCAGCGTGGCCGGCTGGGTGCTGTGGCGGCGGCTGCCCGAGGCCATCGCGCTGATGAGCGCGCCGATCCACGAAGCGCTGCTGCACATGCTGGAGATGGTGCTGAGTTGCACCGCGATGGTGGCGGGTTCGCTGGTGCTGGTGGCCGCGCTCGACGTGCCCTGGCAGTACTGGACCTTCTACAAGAAGCTGCGCATGACCAAGGAAGAGGTCAAGCAGGAGCACAAGGACAGCGATGGCGACCCGCACATCAAGGCGCGCATCCGCCAGCAGCAGCGTGCCATGGCCAAGCGCCGCATGATGTCCGAAGTGCCGAAGGCGGATGTGGTGGTAACCAACCCCACCCACTTCGCCGTGGCGCTGCGCTACGAAGAAGGCCGCATGAGCGCGCCGCGTGTGGTCGCCAAGGGCAGTGACGCGATTGCCGCGCGCATTCGCGAGATTGCCGTCGAGAACGGCGTGCCGTTGCTGTGCGCGCCGCCGCTGGCGCGCGCGCTGCATCGTCACGTAGAGCTGGGCAGGGAAATCCCTGCCGGCCTGTACACCTCCGTGGCCGAAGTCCTGGCCTGGGTCTATCAACTGAAGCACTGGCACCACAGCAGCGGCCCGCATCCGGCGGCACCCTCCGATCTGCTGGTGCCTGACGAGTTAGCCGTACCGGAAAGCCAAGCATGAACGCATTGACCTCGCTGTTCAAACTGCCGGGGGGCCAGACAGGCGGGCAGATGAAGGCCCTGGCCGGCCCGCTGCTGATCATCATGATCCTCGGCATGATGATCCTGCCGCTGCCGCCCTTTGTCCTGGATCTGCTGTTCACGTTCAACATCGCCCTGTCGATCATGGTGCTGCTGGTGGGCATGTACACCCAGAAGGCGCTGGACTTCGCAGCCTTCCCGGCGGTGCTGCTGTTCACCACGCTGCTGCGCCTGTCGCTCAACGTGGCCTCGACCCGGGTCGTGCTGATGGAAGGGCACACCGGGCCGGATGCCGCGGGCAAGGTGATCGAGGCCTTCGGCCACTTCCTGGTGGGCGGCAACTTTGCAGTGGGCATCGTGGTGTTCGCGATCCTGGTGGTGATCAACTTCATGGTCATCACCAAGGGCGCGGGGCGTATCGCCGAAGTTGGCGCGCGCTTCATGCTCGACGCCATGCCCGGCAAGCAGATGGCGATCGACGCCGACCTCAACGCTGGCCTGATCAATGAAGACGGCGCCAAGAAGCGCCGCGCCGAGGTCTCGCAGGAATCGGACTTCTACGGCGCGATGGATGGTGCCAGCAAGTTCGTGCGCGGCGATGCCGTGGCGGGCCTGATGATCATGTTCATCAACGTCGGCGCTGGCATGGTGGTGGGCATGGTGCAGCATGACCTGGACTTTGCCACCGCGGTGCGCAACTACACGCTGCTGACCATTGGCGATGGCCTGGTCGCGCAGATCCCGGCGCTGGTGATTTCCACCGCCGCGGGTGTGATCGTCTCGCGCGTCTCCAACGAGCAGGACGTGGGCCAGCAGCTGACCGGACAGCTGTTCTCCAATCCGCGCGTGCTCTACCTGACCGGCGCCATCATTGGCATGATGGGCATCATCCCGGGCATGCCGCACTTCGCCTTCCTGGCCTTTGCCGGGGCGCTGGTGTGGTTCGGCCGCTATGTGGCACGCCGCGACATGGCGCAGGCGCAGGAAAAGAAGCGCGAGGAACGCGCCCCCGCGGTGGCGCCGGAATCGACCGAAGCCAGCTGGGACGATGTCACCCTGGTTGATCCGCTCGGCATGGAAGTGGGCTATCGCCTGATCCCGCTGGTGGACCGCGCGCAGAACGGCGAGCTCCTCGGGCGCATCAAGAGCATCCGCAAGAAGGTGGCGCAGGAGATCGGCTTCCTGGTGCCGGTGGTGCATATCCGCGACAACCTGGAACTCAAGCCCAACGCCTACCGCATCACCCTCAAGGGCGTGGAGATCGGCCGCGGCGAAGCCGCGCCCGGGCAGTGGATGGCGATCAACCCCGGCCAGGTGTCCGGCGCGCTGCCGGGCACGCCCAGCCAGGACCCGGCCTTCGGCCTGCCCGCGGTGTGGATCGAGAGCGGCCTCAAGGAGCAGGCGCAGACCTACGGCTACACCGTGGTGGACGCAAGCACGGTAGTGGCGACTCACCTCAACCACCTGATCCACATGCACGCGGCCGAGCTGCTTGGCCGCCAGGAAGTGCAGGCGCTGCTCGACCGCATCGCCAAGGAATCTCCCAAGCTCACCGAAGACCTGGTTCCCAAGGTCATCACGCTCACCGCGCTGCAAAAGATCCTGCAGAACCTGCTGGACGAAAGCGTGCCGATCCGCGACATGCGCACCGTGCTGGACGTGGTGGCCGAGCACGCGCCGAAGGTCAGCGATCCCAACGAACTCACCTCGCTGGTGCGCATGGCGCTGGGCCGCGCCATCACCCAGCAGTGGTTCCCCAACGGCGCCGACCTCCAGGTCATCGGCCTTGACGCTGGCTTGGAACGCGTGCTTTCGCAAGCGCTCACTAACGGCGGCGGCATCGAGCCGGGCCTGGCAGATGCGCTGTTGCAGCAGACGCACGGCGCGGTGACCAGGCAAGAACAGCTGGGACTGGATCCGGTGCTTCTGGTGCCGCATCCGCTGCGCCCGTTGCTGGCGCGCTTCCTGCGCCGGACCATGCCGCAACTCAAGGTGCTCTCGCATGCCGAGGTGCCGGACAACCGAAATATCAGGATCACCGCCATGATCGGTGGCACAGCGTGAGGGGTTTCGCAAAATGAGCGTAGCTAAATTCGTGGCGGCCAATGGCCGCGAGGCCTTGCGCCAGGTGCGCGAGGCGATGGGGCCGGATGCCGTGGTGCTGTCCAACCGCACCGTCGAAGGGGGTGTGGAGATCGTCGCGATGCGCGACACCGATCTCGGCGCCATCTCCAGCAACGCGCCGGTATTCACGCCGCCGCCGGCTGCCGCGGTCGCCGTCGACGGTGCCCTTGGCGACCTGCGCGGCGAGCTGCAGACCATGCGCGCCATGATGGAGCGCCAGTTCTCCGGCGTGGGCACGCACAGCCTGCCGTCGATCGGCGGCGACCCGTTGCGCGATTCGCTGTTTACCTGGTTAGTGACCGCTGGCTTCTCCGGGCAGCTCGCTCGTTCGCTGCTGGGTCACTTGCCGCTGGGCCATGACCGGCCTGCCGCCATGACCTGGATCCGCCAGGAGCTCGCGCGCAAGGTGCCGGTGCTGAACGACGAAGATGCGCTCTTTGCCCAGGGCGGCGTGCTGGCGCTGGTGGGCCCCACCGGCGTGGGCAAGACCACCACCACCGCCAAGCTGGCCGCGCGCTTCGTGCTCAAGCACGGCCCGGAACGCCTGGCGCTCCTGACCACCGACACGTTCCGGATTGGCGCGCACGAGCAATTGCGCATCTACGGCGACATCCTTGGCGTGCCCGTGCACGCGGTCAAGGACGCGGCCGACCTGCGCTTCGCGCTGGCGGCACTGACCGAGAAGCACCTGGTGATCATCGACACCGTGGGCATGAGCCAGCGAGACCGCAACCTGTCCGAGCAGATCGCCATGCTGGCCGGCGTGCAGGCGCCGGTGCAGCGCATCCTGCTGCTCAACGGCGCCAGCCACGGCGACACGCTCAACGAAGTCGTCCACGCTTACCGTCACGATGCCACGCCCGACGGCGGCATCGACGGCTGCATCGTCAGCAAGCTGGATGAGGCCACGCACCTGGGCTCCGTGCTCGACGTGGTGATCCGCCACCGCTTGCCGGTGTACTACGCCTCCACCGGCCAGCGCGTGCCCGAGCACCTTGAACTCGCCAACGGCGCGGCCCTTGTCGAGCGTGCCTTCCAGACGCCGCGCCGCGGCTCGGTGTTTGCCGACGCGGAAGCCGCGCGCCGCGCCATGCCCGCGCAGGACGACAGCGAAGCCGCGCGCGCAGCCAGCCCCGGCGGCGCCGACGGCATGCTGCGCTCGCTGACCGACAGCGCCAACGCGGTGGGCGATTGCGTGGAGCAACTGAACGCTGGCAGCTATAGCTTTGAGCTGGTCCGCTCGCTGTGGCAGCAACGCAATGAGAGCGCACCCTCGCCGCGCCTGATGGCGCAGCAAGTGCGTGAGGCCGCCTGCCGCGACCTCGCCCGCCATTGCGACCGCTTCGTGCTGTCGCTGAGTGCCACGGTGGCCGCGCCGGTGGCGGGACGGCGCGCGCCGCGCCCATGGCAACACACGCTGTTCCTGGCGGACCGCGACGGCCTGCCGCTGGCGGCCGCCGCCGCGCCCGCCGGCCGCACCGGCCCGGCGCTGCAAGGCGGCCAGGGCGGATGGGAAGCCGATGCCGCCACGCTGTGCGCCGCCATCGCCGCCGCCCGTACCGTGGTCAACGTACTCGACGCCATGCCTGCCGCCCCCGTGCTGGCACGCTGGCAGCAAGCTGGCGAGCGCTGGCTGGCCACCGCACGCAAGACCACTCGCGTGGCCAGCGGCGGCGGTGCCGTCAAGCTCGATGCGTTGGCCGAGACGCTGACTTTCCACGCCGTGCAAGACATGGATTATCGCGGCCGCGATGCTGTGCAGTGGATCGCGCAAAGCCCGGTGCGCGTGCTCGAAGGCCAGGCACGCGGCGCCCGCTCTGCCGCCGAAGGCGGTACCGAGGCAGGCTTGCTGGTGTCGCGCGTGGTCGACCGCGAGAACGGCCAGACGCTCGCCGTGCATTACCTGCTGTGCGACCCGGCGCTGTCGGCCGAGGGCGCACAACTGGCCCGCTGGGCCCGCTGGGCCGAAGCCGGCGAAGCGCAACTGCGCACGCTGCGCCATGCGCTGGACCACCTGGGCCAAGGCGACGGCGGCAATGAACCCGCACAGGCCGAAGCGCAGGCCTGCGCCCGCTTGCTCGCGCTGCAGATGGGCGTGGCCGCGCTGCGCCTCGAGCAGGCCTGCGATGATTCGGTCACTGCATTCCTGGCGCGGCTGACCGGCCGCGCGCCGGCTCGCCAGGCTTGCGGCGCAGCGGTACTGGTCGAAGGCATCGGCCGTTTGCTGGCCTTGCTCGACGTGCTGGAAAACTATCCCGCCCGCAGCGGCCGCGCCACGCAGTCCGCCGTTCAGGAAGCGCCGCCGGAGACGTTCCAACTGGGCGGCGCCGGGGGCCAGCTCGAGGCGCGCATGAGCGGAAGCCGCGTGTTCGAGACACTGGCGCAGGGAGAATAAGCCGTGAATTCACTCGCATCCGACCAGGCGGAAAGCCTGCGGCGCATGCTGGCGCCACGCGCCACGCGCCGCATTGCCGTGGTCGCAAGCGATGCCGGTGCCGGCGCCACCACGGTGGCACTGGGGTTGGCCAACGCTCTTGCCCTGCAAGGCGAACGTGTACTGCTCGTCGATGAGGACCGCTTCGGCGCCCGCGCCACCCGGCTTGCCGGCGCCATGCCGGAAGGCACCCTGGCCGCGGTGCTGGGTGGCGCGGTGACGCTCGACGCTGCGCTCGGCAAGCGTCCCGCCGGCACCATCGCCGTGCTGCCGGGCAGCCCCCAGGCCAATGGCGACCTGCAGCTGCTCAAGTCGTTTCGCACCGTGCTCAGCGACGCCCGCAGCGATGCGGATGGCGGCTTGTCGCAAATGGCAGGCGCGGCGCACAACCTCATCGTGGTGCTGCGCGCGGAGCCGGCCTCGATCAAAGCCGCATACGCCTGCATCAAGCAGCTCAATCACCTGTACGCCTGCCGGCGTTTCCACCTGGTGATCAATGCCGCCGCCGGGGACGCCGCCGCCAGTGCGGTGCTGGGCAACCTGGCCCGTACCGCCAGCCAGTACCTTGGCGTCGAGGCCAGCCCCGCGGGCAGCCTGCCGCACGATCCGCTGGTTGAGCGCAGTACCGCATTGGGCCGTTGCGTGGTCGAGGCCTTCCCGGCCGCGCCCGCCACCGCCGCATTACGCCGAATTGCCACGGGCATTGCCAGCTGGCCAATGTCCACCGATCCCCGTTCAACCCTGTCGGCACCGATGGCGCCGACGGCCACGGCCCTGGCTTAAGGGCCGGGACCTGCAAGCTAGGACTCACGAGAATTCCACCATGTATACGATTCAGGGAAAGCTCGAACAGACTGATACCGTGACGGCGCATGCGTCGCTGGTGCGTCGCATCGCCTTGCAACTGGCGGCCAAGCTGCCTGCCAGCGTGCAGCTCGATGACTTGATCCAGGCCGGCATGATCGGCCTGCTCGACGCCGCCAAGCGCTATGAAGACACCCACGGTGCGCGTTTCGAGACCTACGCCAGCCAGCGCATTCGCGGCGCCATGCTCGACGAGGTGCGCGCCAACGACTGGCAGTCGCGCAGCCTGCGCCAGTTCACGCGGCGGATCGAGCGCACCGTGCGTGGCCTGGAGCAAACGCTGGGCCGTGCGCCGCTCGACTCCGAAGTGGCGCAGGAACTGGAGCTGCCGCTCGACGAATACCAGACGCTGCTCAACGAGGTCTATGGCTGCCAGTTGCTGCACTATGAAGACTTCGAGCGCTCCGGCGAAGAGGACTTCCTGGACCGGCACCTGAGCGTGAGCGATGACGGCAACCCCCTCACGGTGCTGATGGAGAGTGGCATGCGCGAAGCGCTGATCCGCGCCATCGAGCGCCTGCCCGAGCGGGAGAAGCTGGTGCTGTCGCTGTGCTATGACCAGGAGCTGAACCTGCGGGAAATCGGCGCGGTGCTGGAAGTCACCGAGTCGCGCGTGTGCCAGATCCGCAGCCAGGCGATTACACGGCTGCGTTCGCAGTTGCGCGGGCTGCTGTGAGCAACGGGCCCAAGCACTTCGCTGCGTTGGCGCTAGCCGTGGCGTGCTGCCCGGCACTGGCCGCGCCTGGCGGGCAGGCGCTGCATAGCTGGTCGGCTTCGGTGAACGGGCCTGCGCTGTACAGCAAAGGCTTGCGCACCGTTTCCGTCCCGATTTCACCGACCGGCTATTTGCCGCAGGCGCAGGGCGCAATCACGACGGTGCGGTGGCGCTATAGCTTCTCGCGTACGCCGCCGAATGCACTGCAGGCTTACCTATGCAATGCGCAACGGTGTGTATTGCTTTCGGGGGCTGAGGGGCTGACCGAGGCGTTTAGCGGGGATGACGCTGCCAAGGGCTTTGTGTTTGCCTTTCAGGTGCCGGGGAAGGGCGCGTTGACGCCGGTTTTGATCGGGCAGGCTAACGAGGTGACGGTTGGGTTTCGGTGAGGGGGCAGGGTAGCCTAACCGCAACTGCTTAACCGCAACTGCAGTCCCACTACCGCTGCGGGGCGGCAATCACGGCTACATCGAATCGTCTTCTGTTCCCGCCGGTTTGCTCCCCTCTCCCACTTGTGGGAGAGGGGCCGGGGGAGAGGGCGGGCACTCGCAAGAACGAGATGCCACAAACCACCCAGCTCAACCAATACCCAATTCAACCAGTCGCCAGACTGACCCCTTGCGGCCCGTTCTGCGTGCGCCCGTCGCGCCCATAGAGCGTCGTGTTGTCACCCCGTTGCCGCAACGCCAGGATCGCTTCCTCGGTGAACTCGAGATGCGCATCCACAACCGCGGCATTCAGCGCATTGGCGTGGCTTGCCGTGCGTGCCGCAAACACCAGCCTCCGCCATGCGGCCTCCACCGACGAATCGATCTGGCGCCCGAACAGCTGGCCGCCCGCGCCGGTGCGAATTCCCATGGCACCCATCTGCGCCTCGCGCGTGCGCGTCAGGGCGCCCAGCAATCCGGCCAGTTCGACCTTGCGTTCCAGCAGCCCGGCAAGGGCCTGGTAATCGCCGGCCTTGATCAGGCTTCTTTCTTCGCCTAGTACGGTGGCGAACTCCTGCGCGAGCTCGGTTTCGCGGTGCAGGTTCTGGATCAGGGACTGGCTCATGGCTTGCCTATCTTAGGGTGGGGTTGGCGATGCGGCCCGTAGCAAGCCGCGGTGTCAGGCGCCGCCGCTGAGTTCGCGCAGGGACGCGAGCAGCCCGTCGGCGATCTTGCTTGGGTCGATCTTGATGCGGCCTTCGGAGATCGCCTGGCGGATCTCTTCGACCTTGGCGGTGTCGATATCGTCGTCATGGTCTTCCACCATGCGCGCGCCGATCTCGCGCACCTGGGCCGACAGGGGGCTGCTGACGCGCACGCTGGACGTCTCCGGGGCGGCCGTCGATCCGGGGGCGCCGGCCACGCTGCGCACGGCGCCGTCGATGGCGTCGCTCGGCCTCGACGAGGTGGTCTGATTGATCTTCACGATGATTCCTTGCTGGGTACCTTTGGCTTATCGGATGCTTAGGGCGAAACTTTAGGTCGAATTGCGACGCCGCGGCGCCGTTTTTCCGGCCGCGGAGCGTGCGTTATTGTCTCATGAGCCGGCCCATGAGACGCATGCGCAACTCCAGGTGTCGCCGTCCCGATTCCCTATTGCTGTAGCACCACCGTGTCGCCGTTGCGCACCAGCGCATTGACCACCTGACCGCTCTTGAGCCGCACCTGGACGTTGTTGCCCACCGCGGCCTCGGCCATGACCTTGCCCTCGCTGCTGAGCTGGAACGACTCGCCTTCCACCAGCACCGTCACGTTCTGGCCCTGGCGTACGGCAATGGCCTTCTTCAGTAGATCCATCCGCATCGGCGAACCCGCGGCGATGCGGTTGGCCGCCACCGCGCCGGTCACCTGTGCGGGATCCGTCACCACCGCGCGCGGCAGCGACGCCAGGTCGCCTTGGCGGACTTCCAAGTCGGCTGCATCGATGGCCTCGCCGGGCATCAGGTTGCGCCCGGCCACATAGTAGTCGGCCACCACCGACACGCGCGCTTGCACGTAGCGGGTCCAGGGACGTTCGCCGGCGCAGCGCACGCCGACCGAGACCCGGCCCCAGGGGGACGCGCCCGGCGGCAGGAACGGCTCGGGCAGCGGGCAATCCGGCGCGCGCCCGCCCGAGGGCGGCACCACCTGGATGGTGGCCTTGCCGGGCAGGCCGGCAGTCTGGCGCTCAAGGAATTGTTCGACCGCGGCGCGCACCGGGTCTTCGGGAAACGGCGAGGGCGGCGCCGCGCCGGCGCTGCCGGGCAGCGTGCCGCCGGCGGCCAGCACGCAGAGCAGGGCGCGCGCCGCGGCGGCCCGGAAACGAGGGGTCATGTGTACATCCAGGCAAGGAAACGACGCGGGCCGCACCGCGAAAGCGGGTGCTGCGTGCGTGTCAACGGGTCCTATTGTAGGCAGCCCCGCGTTCTTGCTCGAGTCGAAATGCGCGGTTTTCTTTGCCCTATTCGTGCGATTGGCATGACGGGGCCGCCCCTAAGATGGCACACCTGAAGAAGGTCGACCTTCGTTGCTCTCCCCCTCCAGCGAGACACAGACATGATTGACAGACTCGATGCGGCGTTGCGCTTCCAACAAGAAGCGCTGAGCTTGCGGACCCAGCGGCAATCGGTGATTGCCTCCAATATCGCCCATGCCGACACACCTGGCTACAAGGCGCGCGACTTCGATTTCTCCAGCACGCTGGCGCAAAGCGTCGAGCGCGGAAAGCAAGCCGAAGGCGTGTCGCTGTCCACCACCTCGGTGCGCCACTTGCCGGGCGTGACGTCTGCGTTCGCCGACAAGATGCAACTCGACTACCGCATCCCGATGCAGTCGAGCATCGATGGCAATACCGTCGAGATGGACACCGAGCGCGTCGCCTTTGCCGACAACGCGGTGCACTTCGAGTCCGGGCTGACCGTGATGAGCGCCAAGATCAAGACCATGCTGTCGGCCATCCAGCAGTGAGCACGCCATGCCCGCAATGAACATCTTCGAAGTCGCCGGCTCGGCCATGGCTGCGCAGTCGCAGCGCATGAACGTGACCGCGTCCAACCTGGCCAATGCCGACAGTGCGGTCGGCCCCAACGGCCAGCCCTACCGCGCCAAGCAAGTGGTGTTCGGCCTTGCCGCCACACCAGGCCAGAACGACGTGGGCGGCGTGCAGGTGGAGGGTGTGATGGAAGATCCGTCGCCCCCGCGCATGGTGCACAACCCCACGCATCCGCTGGCCAATGCCGACGGCTACGTCACGATGCCAAACGTTAACCCGGTGGAGGAGATGGTCAACATGATCTCGGCCTCGCGTTCCTACCAGGCCAACGTGGAAGTCCTCAACACCGCCAAGAACATGATGCTCAAGACACTGACCATCGGTCAGTAAAACCGGGATACGCAATGACCACGACCTCCTCCACAGGCAGCAGCACCAGCGCCGCCGGCATCGCCAATACCCTGCAAAGCGGCAGCGCATCCGCCGCCGACCTGCAGAACAACTTCCTGACGATGCTGGTCACGCAGATGAACAACCAGGATCCGCTCAACCCGATGGACAACTCGCAGCTGACCTCGCAGCTCGCGCAGATCAGCCAGGTGAGCGGCATGCAGACCTTGAACACCACGCTGAACTCGCTGCTGTCGCAAGTCAGCGCGAGCCGCGCGATGGATTCGGCAGCGCTGATTGGCCACACCGTGATGGTGCCGGGCAATGCCACCACGGTGGCCAGCGGCGTGCCGGGCCAGATCGGTGTGGACCTGCCGTCCACCGCCGATGCGGTCACGGTCCAGGTGGTCGACGCGAACGGCAACGTGGTGCGCAACATCAACATGAACGGCCAGACCGCCGGCGTGCACGACATCGCCTGGGACGGCAAGAACGATGCAGGCGTCGCCGTTGCCGATGGCGACTACAGCTTCAAGGTCACCGCTACCGCCAACGGCAAGGATGTCGCGCCGGTCGCGCTGGTCTACGGCAAGGTCAACAGCATCAGTGGCGACTCCACGGGCGTGCTGGTCGACATCGGCGGCGGCCGCACCGCGCCGGTCGACGGTGTTCGCCGCATTCTTTAATCACGTGGCCACGCGCGAGACGCGCCGGCAGGATGTCAGGTAACTAGGAGAAAATCATGGGTTTCGGTCAAGGGGTAAGCGGCATCAATGCCGCCGCATCGAATCTGGACGTCATCGGCAACAACATCGCCAACGCCAACACGGTCGGCTACAAGCAATCGACCGCGCAGTTCGCCGACGTGTACGCCGGCACCAAGATTGGCTTGGGCACGACCGTGAATTCGGTGGTGCAGTCGTTCAACCAGGGCAATATCGAGTCGAGCGGCAATGCGCTCGATGTGGCCATCACCAATGGCAATGGTTTCTTCCGCCTGACCGATTCCTCGGGCTCGGTCTTCTACTCGCGCAACGGCCAGTTCCAGCGCCAGCAGGACGGTAGCATCACCAACGCGCAAGGCCTGAAACTGACTGGCTACCCGGCTGGCACGGTGGGCGGCGGCGCTGTGCAGCCGCAGCCGCTGGTGGTGCCGAACACCACGATGGCCGCCAAGGCGACCACCACCCTCGGCATCTCCTTCAACCTGAACTCCGGCAGCACCGTACCGACCACGCCGTTCGCCAGCACCCCGGCCGCACTGCCGACGTCGAGCATGTTCAACTACAGCTCCGGCGTCACCGTCTATGACTCGCTGGGCAACGCCAAGCAGCTCACCGCGTACTTCTCCACGGGCACGCCCGGCGCGGGCACGTTCCCGGCGGCGGGCGGCGGCGGCACCGACTGGACGATGAACCTGACCGATGCGGCGGGCAACGTGGTTGGCGCGCCGATCACGCTCAAGTTCGACTCGAAGGGCACGCTGCAGTCGCCGGCCGCAGGTGCTACCACCGCCATCAACATCGCCGCTGCCAACGGTGCGGCCCCCCTGGCTATCGCGATGGACCTGACCGGCACGACGCAGTTCGCCGGCGCCAACGACACCAAGCCGCCTGTGCAGAACGGCTATACCGCGGGCAGCCTGCTCGGCTTTGCGATCCAGCCGGATGGCACCATCCTTGGCAGCTACTCGAACCAGCAGACGCAGTCGCTCGGCCAGGTCGTGATGGCCGGCTTTGGCAACGTGCAGGGCCTGAAGCCGGAGGGCAACAACGTGTGGTCCGCGACCGGCGCATCGGGCCAGGCCGTGGTCGGCGCGGCCGGCGGCAGCCTTGGCACGCTCAAGTCCAATGCGGTGGAGGCATCCAACGTGGACCTGTCCGGCCAGCTGGTCAGCCTGATCGTGGCGCAGCGCAACTACCAGGCCAACGCGCAGACCATCAAGGCGCAGGACACCGTCATGCAGACACTGGTCAACCTGTAATGCGCAGCGTTGGCAAGACGAGCCGCACGGACAGGAACTAAAGGGACGCCATGGACCGCATGATCTATACCGCCCTGTCGGGGGCCAAGCAGACGCTCGACCAGCAGGCCGCGGTGTCCAACAACCTGGCCAATACTTCCACGCCGGGCTTCCGCGCGCAGGTCAACATGTTCCGCGCGGTGCCGGTGGTGGGGCAAGCCTCGCCAACGCGCGCATTCACGCTGGCGTCCACGCCTGGCGCCGACTTCAAGGCCGGCCCGCTGACCTACACGGAGCGCCCGCTGGACGTGGCGCTGCAGGGCAACGGCTGGCTGACGGTGCAGGCGCCGGACGGCACGGAAGCCTACACCCGCGCCGGTTCGCTGCAGGTGTCGGCGGACGGGCAACTGGTTACCAGCACCGGCCTGCAAGTGATGGGCGATGGCGGCCCGATCGCGGTGCCGCCTGGCGCGCAGGTCACCATCGGCAGCGATGGCACGATTACCGCGCGCGGCCCTGGCGAGACCTCCGCGGGCCTGGCCCAGGTGGGCAAGCTGCGGCTGGTGAATCCACCGCCCGATTCGATCGCCCGAGGCGACGATGGCCTGTTCCGGCTGCGCCCCGGCGCGCAGCCGCTGCAGGTTGACGCCAACATCCGCGTGATTTCCGGCGCGATCGAAGGCAGCAACGTCAACCCGGTCGAGGCGATGGTCGACATGATCGCCAACGCCCGCCGCTTCGAGATGCAGATGAAGATGATCCAGGGCGCTGACACCAACGATCAGCGCGCTAATCAACTGCTCTCGAATAACTGAACTTTGAATTGATGTGCTGCCGCGGCTCGCGGCAGCCTTGTGAGGACAAACATGATCCGCTCTCTCTGGATTGCCAAGACCGGCCTCGATGCGCAGCAGACGCAGATGGACGTGATCTCGAACAACCTGGCCAACGTCTCCACCAACGGCTTCAAGCGTGGGCGTGCCGTGTTCGAGGAATTGATGTACCAGACCGTGCGCCAGCCCGGCGCATTGTCTTCGGACCAGACCACGCTGCCGTCCGGCCTGCAACTGGGCACCGGCGTGCGTCCCGTGGCTACCGAGCGGATCCATACCCAGGGCAATCCGCAGCAGACCGGCAACAGCAAGGACGTGGCAGTGATCGGCCAGGGCTTCTTCCAGGTCACGATGCCCGACGGCACCACCGCCTACACGCGCGATGGCTCGTTCCAGACCGACCAGAACGGCCAACTGGTGACGTCCAGCGGTTTCGTGATCCAGCCCGCCATCACCTTGCCGGCCAACTACACGGCGCTGACCGTTGCGCGCGACGGCGTGGTCTCGGTGACCCAGCCCGGCTCGAGCGCCAACGTGCAGGTCGGCCAGCTGCAACTGGCTACCTTCGCGAACCCGGCCGGCCTGGAGAGCCTTGGCGAGAACCTGTATGTGCAGACCGATGCGTCGGGCGCGCCGAACACCACGGTGCCTGGCCTGAACGGCTCCGGCACGCTGCAGCAGAACTACGTCGAAGCGTCCAACGTGAACGTGGTCGAAGAACTGGTGAGCATGATCCAGACCCAGCGCGCCTACGAAATCAACAGCAAGGCCGTGCAGACCTCCGACCAGATGCTGCAGCGCCTCACCCAGCTGGGATGATCATGATTGCCTCGCTGACTCGCCTGGGCGCGCTTGCCCTTTGCTGCTTCGCGACGGGTTGCGCGATGATGCCGCGCGAGCCGCTGGTCCAGCTGCCCACCTCCGCGCGGGCAGAGCCGCGCGCGCTGGCGCCGGCGAGCGGATCGATCTACCAGTCGTCGTATGCGGGCAATCCGTTGTTCGAGGATCGCCGGCCGCGCAACGTGGGCGACATCCTCACCATCGTGATCAGCGAGAACGTCAACGCCAGCAAGAACTCCGGCACCAACGCCAGCCGCACGTCCAACAGCGCGCTGGCCTTCGATGCCGTGCCCAGGGCGCTTGGCGGGCTGTTCAGCAGCGCCCAGAACGCGACCATGAGCGGCGCCAATGCGCTTAAGGCTAGCGGCGGCGCCAGCGCCACCAACACGTTCAACGGCACCATCACCGTGACCGTGCTGGAAGTGCTGGCCAACGGCAACCTCATCGTCTCCGGTGAAAAGCAGATGGCCATCAACCAGGGCGCGGAATACATCCGCTTCTCCGGGGTGGTCAATCCGCGCACGATCACCGGCGACAACGCGGTGCCGTCCACGCAGGTGGCCGATGCGCGCATCGAGTACACCGCCAAGGGTTATATCGACGAGACGCAGAACATGGGCTGGCTGCAGCGTTTCTTCCTCAATGTTTCACCGTATTGATCACTGACCGCGTCATGTCCCTGTCTTCGCTCCCCGCCTCGCGCAGCCGCTTCGTCCGCGCTCTCTTCCTGGCGCTGACGCTGGGCCTGCTAGCAGGCGCGGCGCACGCGGAACGGCTGAAGAACCTGGCCAACTTCCAGGGCGTGCGCGACAACCCGCTGGTGGGCTATGGGCTCGTGGTGGGGCTGGATAACACCGGCGACCAGACCATGCAGACGCCGTTCACCACGCAGAGCCTGACCAACATGCTCTCGCAGCTCGGCATCACCCTGCCGGCCGGCAAGAACATGCAGCTCAAGAACGTGGCGGCGGTGATGGTCACCGCCACGCTGCCGCCGTTCGCACGGCCCGGCAGCCAGCTCGACGTGGTGGTGTCGTCGATGGGCAATGCCAAGAGCCTGCGTGGCGGCACCTTGCTGATGACGCCCCTCAAGGGCGCCGACGGCCAGGTCTACGCGATCGCGCAGGGCAATATGCTGGTGGGCGGCGCGGGCGCGTCGGCCAACGGCAGCAAGGTGCAGGTCAATCAGCTGGCGGTGGGCCGCATTGCCAATGGCGGCATCGTGGAGCGCGCCGTCCCCGCGTTCCAACCCGAAGGCGGCATCCTGAACCTGGAGCTGCGCGAAACCGACTACGGCACGGCCGAACGCGTTGTCGAGGCGATCAATCGCGCGATGGGCGGCGGCGTAGCCAGCGCGCTGGACGGCAGGGTGGTGCAGGTGCGCACGCCCGCGGCCCCGAGCGCGCGGGTGGGCTTCATGGCCCGCATCGAGAACATCGAGGTCACGCGCGCCAAGGCCGCCGCCAAGGTCATCCTCAATGCGCGCACCGGCTCGATCGTGATGAACCAGGCCGTGACGGTGGACGACTGCGCGGTGGCGCATGGCAATCTGTCGGTGGTGATCAATACCCAGCCGGTGATCAGCCAGCCGGCGCCGTTCAGTGGCGGCCAGACGGTGGTGGCGCCGGTTTCGCAGATCAACATGAAGCAAGAAGGCGGCGCGCTGCAGATGGTCAAGGCCGGCGCATCGCTGGCCGCGGTGGTCAAGGGCCTGAACGCGCTGGGCGCGACGCCGGCCGACCTGCAGACCATCCTTGAGGCCATGCGTGCCGCAGGTGCGCTGCGCGCCGACCTCGAGATCATCTGATCATGTCAGCCAGCCGCGTGGCCGCACAGGCCGAACTCTCGCAACGCTTCGCCCTGGATACGCAAGGCTTCGAAGGCCTCAAGCAAAGTGCCCGTACCGGGGCCACCCCGGAGACGCTGCGCACCGCCGCGCGCCAGTTCGAGGCGGTGTTCACGCAGATGGTGCTCAAGAGCATGCGCGACGCCACGCCGCAGGATGGCCTGTTCGACAACGAGCAGACCAAGCTGTACATGTCGATGATGGACCAGCAGCTGTCCCAGCAGATGTCCACGCGCGGCATCGGCCTGGCCGACGTCATGGTGCGCCAGCTCGCGCGCGCCAGCGGCGCGGGCCTGCCGCCCGAGCTCGCTGGCGCGGCCGCCAAGCAGGCCGCCGTGCAGGCGGGCATGGACGACGCGGCCCCCGGCCTTGCGCGCACGCTGGACATGCGCAACGGCGACGCGGACGCGCCGCGTGCAGGCAGCGTGGTGGCCGGCACCAGCTGGAACCCCACTGCGGGCCTGCGCCAGTATCAGTCGCAGGACACCGGTGCGTGGCAGGGCGGCAATGCCGTGTTGCCGGAAGACACGCCGGCCCACATCAGCGCCTTCGTCTCCCGCATGGCGGGGCCGGCGCAATCCGCAGCGCGCGCTACCGGCGTGCCGGCCAAGCTGATTCTGGGCCAGGCCGCGCTCGAATCCGGCTGGGGCCGGCGCGAGATTGCCTACCCGGACGGCAGCACCACCTTCAATGTCTTCGGCATCAAGGCGGGCGCCAACTGGAAGGGCCAGGTCGCGGAAATCACCACCACCGAATATGTCGACGGCCAGCCGCAAAAGGTGCGCGCGCGCTTCCGTGCCTACGGTTCGTACGACGAAGCCTTTGCCGACTACGGGCGCTTGCTGAGCAACAACCCGCGCTACGCCGAGGTACTGGCGGCGGCCACACCGGACGACGCGGCGCGGGGCCTGCAGCGTGCCGGTTATGCCACGGATCCGGCTTACGGCGAAAAGCTGGTCCGGATCATGCGGAAAGTGCCCGTCTGAGCGCATGCCGTGCCCTGGCAGGGCACAGGCCGAGCGGACGCAAATTGTGGGCGCCGCGCACTAAAGTCTCCTTGTACTTCTGCCGTTACTTACATCATTCACCGCCGTTCATGTCCGGCAGCGGCGAACCGGCATCGAAGGCTCCGCGACAAGCGGCCACGGTGCACGGATCGCCAGGTCAGGCACACGGCAGCCACCAGATGCGGGGTTAGAGCATGTCTCTCTTCAATATCGGACTTTCCGGCCTGAACACGGCGCAGAACGCGTTGACGACGGTTGGCCACAATATCAGCAATGCCGCCACGGCAGGCTATACGCGGCAGAACACCATTATTGCGTCCGCAGGTGGCCAGTACACCAGCAGCGGCTTCTACGGCCAAGGGTCCAACACGACCTCGGTGGTCCGCGTCTATGACGAGTTCCTGACCGGCCAGCTGCGCAACGCCCAGTCCGCCAGTGCCCAGCTCTCGACGTACTCCAGCCAGATCGGCCAGATCGACAACCTGTTGGCCGACCAGACGGGCGGTATCGCACCGCTGATGCAGAAGTTCTTCGCCGCCGTGCAAGGGGTATCCGACACGCCGGCGGATCCGGCCGCGCGCCAGAACATGATCAATGCCGGGCAATCGCTCACTGGGCAGGTGCGCGCCGCCAACTCCTACTTCCAGCAGTTGCGTGACGGTGTCAATACCCAGCTGCAGAGCTCGGTGACGCAGATCAACGCCTACTCCCAGCAGCTTGCCAAGCTCAACGACCAGATCACGCGGGCTACCGCTGCCGGCGGCGGCCAGCCGCCCAACGACCTGCTCGACCAGCGCGACCAGATGGTCTCGCAGCTGACCCAGCTGGTAGGCGTCAAGGTGGTGCCGCAGGACAATACATACAACGTGTTCGTCGGCAACGGCCAGCCCCTAGTGATGGGATCGAACTCCTATGATCTGAAGGCGGTGCAATCGTCGGCCGATCCGTCGCGTACCACGATCGCCTACACGCAGGCCAACGGCAACGTGACCGAGATGGACGAAAGCACCCTTACCGGCGGCTCCGTCGGCGGCTTGCTCAAGTTCCGCACCGAGTCGCTGGATCCCGCGCAGAACGCCATCGGGCGGCTGTCGGTGACGCTCGCCCAGACCTTCAACGACCAGCATAAGCTGGGCGTGGACCTGACCGGCCAGATCGGCGGCAACCTGTTCAAGCTCGGCACGCCCGTCACGCTGCCCAAGAGCTCGAATACCGGCACCTCGCTGGTATCGGCCAGCATCAGCAACACGTCGCAACTGACCACCAGCGACTACACGCTGGCCTACGACGGCACCAACTACTCGCTCACGCGCATGTCGGACAACACGGTCGTGGCCACCCAGGCGGGCGCTACCGCCACCTATCCGCTGACGCTGTCGGCGGATGGCGTGGACGTCAAGATCCCGACGGCGATGTCGGCCAATGATTCCTACCAGATCCAGCCGACCCGCAATGTGGCCGCGAGCATGGACATGGCCATTACCGATCCCGCCAAGATTGCTGCCGCAGGCCCGCTGCGCGCCAGCGCAGGTACCACCAACACCGGTACCGGCACGGTCAAGGTCAGCAATGTCGCGCAAGGCTTCAGCCTGCCCGCTACCACGATCACGGCCAAGTACAACGGCGCCAATTACGTCTTCACCGATGCGACGGGCGCGCCTGTCGTGCCCACCAGCGGCCCGACCCCCAGCGGCACCGCGACGCAATACTCGTTCAACGGTGTCACGGTCAGCTTCGACGGCACGCCCAAGACTGGTGACAGCTTCACGCTGGCGCCCAACCTGAGCGGCGTATCCGATAACGGCAACGCGCTCGCGCTGGCCAAGCTGCAAACCACCAAGACCATCGGCGGCGTGTCGAGCTACAACGACGCCTTCGCGCAGCTGGTCAACGACGTCGGCAGCCGCGCCAAATCAGTGCAGATCGCGTCGACTTCGCAGGACAGCGTCACGACCCAGGTGCAGACGGCGCAGCAAGGCATCTCGGGCGTGAACATGGATGAGGAAACGGTCTCCATGCTGCGTTTCCAGCAGCTCTACCAGGCCAACGCCAAGGTCATCCAGACTGCCACCACGCTGTTCGACACCATCATCGGTATCGGCCGCTGATCGCTTCTGAAGACCCGGATCTCCTAAAGGAACAGACATGCGCGTTGCAAGCTCCACGCTCTACCAACTCGGCCTGGCCTCGATGAACAGCCAGCAAGGCTCATTGCTGCATGTGCAGCAACAGCTCGGCACCGGCCGCCGTATCCTGACGCCGTCCGACGACCCGGTGGGTGCCACCCGGGCGCTGGTGGTCTCGCAGTCCAGCGCGGTCAACGGCCAGTACGCCACGTCCCGCAAACAGGCTAACACCAACCTGTCGATGGAACTGAGCTCGCTCAACAGCGTCGTCACCACCGTCCAGAATATCCAGACGCTGGTGGTGCAAGCCGGCAACGGCACCATGAGCGATGCCGACCGCGCCTCGGTCGCCTCCTCGCTGCAGGACTCATACAACCAGCTGCTCGGCCTGTCCAACGCCGACGATGGCAACGGCCAGTTCCTGTTCGCGGGTTACCAGTCGTCCACGCCGCCGTTCGCGAAGAACGGCAGCGGCGCGGTGGTCTATGGCGGCGATACCGGCCAGCAACTGCTGCAGGTCGACGTTGCCCGTCAGATGCCCACCAACGACAACGGCAACGCGATCTTCATGAGCGTGCAGTCCACCGCCACCTACGTTGCCTCCTCGCCAACCACCAATACGGGCACCGGCGAGTTCAGCGCGATCTCGGTGACGGATCCAACCAATGCGCTGTACGGCCACAGCCTCTCGCTCAATTTCGCAACCAATGCCGTCACGGGCAAGATGCAGTACCAGGTAATGGACCAGAGCGCCGCGCCGCCGGCCGCCGTTGGCGCCCCGGTGGACTATGTGGACGGCGCCGGCATCTCGGCCGGCGGGCTCTCGCTGTCGATCAAGGGCACGCCCAAGGATGGCGATGTCGTCAACCTGCAACCCGCAAAGCAAGCCGGCACGGACATCTTTGCCAACCTGCAGAGCGTCATCAATGCCCTGAAGCAGCCGATCGTCACCAGCACCGACCGCGCCACGCTGGCCAACGCGCTGTCCACGGCAAACCGCCAGATGGCCAACTCGCTGGACAACGTCAGCACGGTGCAGACCTCGGTCGGCTCGCGCATGAATGAGCTCGATGCGCTCAACACCATCGGCACCAACCGTGGGTTGAACTACACCGAGACGCTCTCGGGCCTGCAGGACCTGGATTACTACTCGGCCATGACCGAGTACTACCAGCGCCAGACTTCGCTGCAGGCGGCACAACAGTCATTCATGCAGATCCAGGGGATGAATCTGTTCAAGTACCTGGGGTAAGCGCGAGGTTTTGCGTCCGGCAAGAAATAGCTCGCTTGTCCCGAGAGAATGGATATAGGTCATCTTGTGTGAGTTGCACGCTATAGGCCCTGCCGGATAATCTGGCAGGGCGCTGGTGTCCTGAACGCACTTGGAAATTCTGCCGGCCGGCCTAATTCAGTTCAGGTTTGAATAGTCGTCGGGAGTTCGCTTGCGGACGCTCGCGACTAGCTTCTCGCGATCGATGTTGATGGCGAGATCAAGCACCGTAGTTTTGATGGCATCGAGCAATATCTCGATTGCGGCGACGGGCACCTGCTTCCAAGCCGCGACAAAACGGATACCCTTGTGTTGCGCGTGATCCGCATTGGCGCACAAGCTCCGGCACCCATGGCAACGTCAGAGTTGCCCCGACCTCCCCGTCTGTGAAGCGCTGGAAACCGCTGGCAAGGCCACCCATTTGAGCCACGCGATAGACGTCCCGAAACGCGGCTGGCAACACGCCAACCTGGGATGTGGAATTCCCCTGGGAGACTGACGAAGAGACGGTAGTTCCCCACCAATCCTTTCCGCCGCCTACATAGATCGCTCTACCCGAGCGAAGAACATGTTCCAGCCCACCCTCGGGCTCGGCGTACGCCACTTGCGCCGGTTCTTGCCGCCGGCCTAAAGTTGCCCGCTCGGTTGCCGTAGTTAGCTCTGTGGCGCCTAAGACCGGCCGATGCCGTGGTCTCAGGCACCGCGATAATGCCGTACTCAGACCGACTCACCCAGGTAACATCACTCTCTTCGGTATGACCGCATCCTCGCTCCGCACCCGCATCGCTCTGATCATGTCCGCCACGGTTGTCGGCGCTCTCGCACTCTCGGGTGCCGCCACCTATGGCATCGTCCGCGCAAATATGACGGCAACAATGGAGAGCGACCTTAGCGCCATCGCCAGTGGCAACACGCTGGCGATCGAACAATGGGTCGCCGCCAAGGCTTTGGCCGTCAAGACTGCAGCGGAGGTCGTGGAGAAAGGCGACCCCGCTGGCTTGGTCAAGTTCATGGGTGATGCCAACGGCTTTCCCGTGACCACCATCGGGTGGAGCGACAAGTCATACTACTCGAGCAGCAGCACGACGCCGAAGGACTACGACCCCACCGCGCGCCCTTGGTACAAAGCGGCGCTGGCCGCGGGCAAGCCGACTGTGACCAAGCCGTATGGAGATGTCTCGACTCGAGTGCCATACGTTTCCTTTGCGGCGCCACTCATCCGTGACGGTGCGGCAATCGGTGCCGTCAGCGGCGCAGTGCCACTGGAAGGCGTGCGAGAGGTCGTGAAGGCGATACATCCAACGCCTTCGAGCTTGGCCTTCGTCGTAGCCAGGGATGGCCAGGTAATCGCCCACGCCGATGCGAATCAGATGCTAAAGCCGGTCAGCGAAGTGACAGCCGCACTGACGCCGGCCACGCTCGAGAACCTGGTTCGGGCTAGTGCGCCGCTAGAAGTGGAAATCCAGGGCGTGCCGAAGCTGCTAAAGGCCCAGGCTGTCGCCGGCACCGATTGGTATCTGGTGATCGCGCTCGATAAGGCCGAAGCCACCGTAGGCCTGCGCCACGTCGTAAGCGCCATGGGCATAGCCTTGGTCCTGCTTACCCTGGCTGCGCTCGGCATTGCCACCTTCTTTACCGCAAAAGCACTCCGCAGGCTCTCCGGGGTACGTGACGCGATGGATACCATCGGGACTGGCGGGGGCGACTTGACCCGCCGGCTGGATGTCGTGGGCAATGATGAGGTGGCACAGATATCGGCGTCGTTCAACGCCTTCGTAGAGAAGATCGGCGCCGTGTTGGTCGACGTGCGTGCCAGTGTGCAGGGTATGACCTCGGCAACTGGCGAGATCGAGGCAGGTAATCGCGACCTATCCCACCGCACGGAAGCCTCAGCCAGCAATCTGCAGCAGACCTCGGCAGCCTTGACCCAACTGGCATCGAGCGTAAAGCAGACTGCGGAAGCGGCCGAACAGGCAACGCAGTTGGCGACTGACGCCAGCGCCACCGCGGCGCGCGGCGGCGAAGTTGTCTCTGGCGCTGTGCGCATCATGGACGAGATTGCCAAATCGTCGGGACGGATCACGGAAATCATAGGCGTGATCGACAGCATCGCCTTCCAGACCAATATCCTAGCGCTTAACGCGGCAGTCGAGGCGGCGCGTGCCGGGGAACAGGGCCGCGGCTTTGCCGTGGTGGCTGGCGAGGTGCGAACCCTGGCTCAGCGCAGTGCCACAGCCGCCCAGGAGATCAAGGGACTCATCGAAAGCTCCGTAGCCAGCGTAAGCAGCGGCACCGAGCGCGTCCAGGCAGCGGGCTCGACCATGACCGAAATTGTCAAGGACATCGAGCACGTTCGACGGATCATTACTGAGATACACGGTGCGGTGAGCGAGCAGAACACAGGTATTGGACAGCTCGACCAGAGCGTGTCAGAAATGGATCAAGCCACGCAACAGAACGCTGCGCTGGTGGAGGAGTCTGCGGCAGCATCATCGATGCTTAATGATCGGGCACGGGAGCTCGCGCGAACAGTGGCACGATTTCAATTGCACGAGGCATAACACGATGTTGTACCTCGGTCGATAGCGGCAGTCCGCCTCCAAGGATTCAGATCTGGAGGTCGGCACGCCTCCCGGACTGCAAGCTGATTGACATGTTGTTCGACAGGTGGGGATGCACATTCCAATGTCCGCATGGCGAGTCCGCGCGTTCATGTCGGTGCCGCTGTCTGCGGGCTGCTGCCAGAGAACCAACCTTTGGCCCATCGCGATTGCCGGCCTGCTTTGACGTTGCGAACTTGCTTCCCACCATCCCCTCCACAGCCTGAAATGGCTCGCCTTCAGTCACGGCGGGACTGCAGCAAACAAAGCTCTCGTTGCTCTGAGACTCGGTCCATCCCATATTGACTGTGGATGCAACCGGTCAATGCAACGGATCGATGGATTCCAAGTGAGCCCCATTCTTCTTGTGGCGCCGCGCGCGCTCGCCTGGCTTAGTCGAGCCCGGCGCCGGCCTTCTCCCGCTCGGCTACTATCATCGCGGCCCGCGCTGGTTGCGCTGCGCCTGCGCCTGCGCCTCGCCCACCTGCCAGATCGACCGCACGGCGCCGTGAGGTAGTTTCTAGTACGGGAGGGTACCGATTCTTTACGCGGGACCTTCAAACTCCCTCGCCTCGCATCCGCTATGTTCCTCCGCCCCTCGCCTCCCTGTCGCTGTTGCTTGCCGCGGCGCCCGTCGCCCATGCCGAGCGGTGGCAACCTTTGCGCCCCTCATGCTTGACTAAGCACATAGGGCGTACCCCCCACTTAAGTGGGGAGTCGACAATCGTATTCGGCCTTGCCCCCGCTCCAATTTGAGATAACGTTGTAGAGACAGGTAAAAGAACGCTGCGCAAATCCGCGCGCCCCGGTGGCGGCGGCCCAGCAGTAGCCGGCTGACACCATCGCCGCTTGATCGCTTAGGTCTGCAGTCCACACGTCACGTTCCTGGGGGATATCGTGTGCGCAAGCTACTGACGCAATTGTTGCGTCCGATCGGACGCGTCAGTACGACCGTCATCACGCTCGGCGCGCTGCTGCTCGGCCTGCTTAGCACGATCGTCGTGCATTCGCTGTACACAGAGCTGCTGGAGAGGGATGCGCGCCTGCGATTCAAGAGCGATACCGACGATATCGTCCAGCAGATCGATACGCGTATCCGGCTCTACACCGACGTCCTGGTAACCATGCAGGCGCTCTTCGGCGCTAGTGATGATGTTTCGCGCGAGGAATTCCGCGACTTCGTCAATGGCCTCAACCTGGAACAGCGCTATCCCGGGTTCCAGACGCTGAACTACGCGCCCTATGTGCCGGCCTCCGAGCTGGCCAGCTTTGTCGCCAGCCAGCGCAAGGACCCAGTCCTGCGCGAGGCCGGCGTGGCGTTCTCCGTCCACCCTGCAGGGAAGCGGCCAGCCTATTTCGTGTTGACTTATGTCGAGCCGTTCCAGAACAACCTGCCGTCGATCGGCATCGACATGGGTGCGGAGCCGGGGCGCCTGGCCGCTCTCGAAAGAGCCCGTGACAGCGGGCAGGCAGTGAGCAGCGGGCGCCTGATCTTCAGCGAAGCCAAAGGTCCCCACGTCGGCATTGCCTTGCGCCTTCCGGTCTACAGAAAAGGCCAGCCGCTCGATTCAGTGGAGCAGCGCCGCCGTGCCTATATCGGCTCCGTTGGTGCTGGCATACGAATCAGCGGGCTGCTTGGGGAGATTGCCGGCAGCGAGCGCGTGTATGGGACTCGTTTCGAACTGTACGACGCCGGGAAACTCGATGGCGAACCAGTACCGCCGTCCCCGGCGACTCTGCTGTACAACAGCGCAGGCGGCATGACGGCCACCGCCCCCGCCAGTGCCAAGGCGGCTAGCCAGGCCAGCGCCGCACGGCTTGCCGCCAGCAACGAGCCATCCGCGCCCCAGCGGGCAAGCGTATCGGACGATCGTTCCTTCCAGCGCAAGGAGATGACACAGCCGTTTGGAGGACGGCGCTGGCTCATTGTCTTCTCCGCCGACGCCCAGGCCATGGTGGGCCCGCAACGCTACCTGAAGAGTGTGGTGCTTGGGGCCGGGCTGATCATTACCGCGCTGCTGGCCGGGCTGGCCTACGCGCTATCCAGTTCCCGGTCACGAGCCCTGGCGGTGGCCGATGGCATGACGCACAGCCTGCGCGAGAGTCGAGAGGGCCTTGCCCAGGCGCAGCGGATCGCGCACCTGGGGGATTGGCGTCTTGACCTGGAGCGCAATGCGGCCTATTTCTCCAGCGAGATGGCCCGGCTGCTGGGTGTGCGAGCGCTGGATCCCACGCCCGACACACTGCTAGGCGCAGCCGATCCTCGCTTCCGCGGCGTGTTGCGGCAGAGGATGCAAACCGCCTTGCGGGAGCGCGTCGCTTTCGAGCTCGAATGCCCCTACCGCTCGTTACGTGGACGCATGGGTTGGCTTCACCTGATCGGCCATGCGCATGGCCCACCGGGCACGGCCGTCCTGCGCGGCACCGCGCAAGACATCACCCAGCGAAAGCTCATCGAGCAGGCTCGCGCACAGGAGCATCTGGTTGCCTTGCATCTCGCCACCGTGTCTAGCGAAGCCGAAGTCCTGGAAAAAATCATCCGTACCTTGGTTGCGGGAATGGAATGGGAGGCGGGTGCATTCTGGCCTTCGGATGCAGGACGTGGCTTGGCGCTTGCGCCGGTTTGCCGGACCAGAGAGCAAGAACTGGAAGCTTGGCTGGCACGGCGCCCGGCCGATCCGCAGGCAGATCAGGCAGACGTACTGACGGAACCGCGTTGGTATGCGGGCCGCGGTGCCATCGCGCGCTTGCCTCAGCATCGCTGGCTGGCCGACGGGAGCGTGCGCACTGTATTCGCTTTCCCACTGCGCAAGGGCACGACCACGCTCGGACTGGTGGAGATGTATTCGCGCACCAAGCGTCCACGCGATCCACATGCGCTTGCGATGGCTAGCGCGATAGCTAGTCACACTGGTCACTTCCTGCTGCGTCGCCAGGCCGAGGAGACCCTACGCTTTTTTGCCAATCACGATGCGCTCACAGGTCTGCCCAACAGGTTGATGTTCAAGAACCATCTCGAGAGCAGCCTCGCTCGTTCCCGCTCCCGTCAACACCGTCTCGATATCCTCTTTGTTGACCTGGACCAGTTCAAGAGGGTCAACGACACAATGGGCCACAACGCGGGCGACGTCTTGTTACGCGCCGTGGCAGATCGCTTTAGCGCCACGCTTGGCGAAGCCAACCTGATTGCCCGGCTCGGTGGCGACGAGTTCGTCGTACTGGTCGAGCCAATCGACGACTTCTCCCTTTTGCACCGCATCATCAAGCGTATCCAGGCCGCGCTCGCATCCGGCTTTGTCGTCAATGGCAAGGAGCTGCAGGTGACGGCAAGCATTGGCGTCAGCTCCTTCCCCGAAGATGGCAATGACGCGCAGACGCTACTAAAGCATGCCGATCTCGCCATGTATGCCGCCAAGCAGCTCGGCAAGAACGGCTTCCAATACTATGTGCGCGAGATGAGTGTGACCCTGCAGAATCGCATCGACATGGAATCGCATCTGCGCAGCGCACTCGATCACAATGAGTTCGTGCTGCACTACCAGCCACGCATCTCGCTGGACACCAACGCCTGTACCGGCGTCGAAGCCCTGATCCGATGGCGCCACCCGAAGCTCGGCATGGTGATGCCCGCTGACTTCATTCCGGTTGCGGAGGAGTGCGGGGCCATCGTGCAGATTGGCGCGTGGGTACTGCGTGAGGCCTGTCGCCAGAATGCGCAATGGCTTGCCGACGGCAATGCCCCGATACGCGTCTCGGTCAACCTTAGCGCAAGGCAATTTGCCGACAAGGACCTGAGGCAGGTCGTGCTCGATGCCCTGAAGCAAGCCGGCTTGCCAGGGTATCTGCTCGAACTCGAACTAACCGAAAGCATGGTCATGCGCGATGCCGAGCAAGCGGCGCGCTGGCTGTCGCGCCTGAAGCGAACCGGGGTACGGCTGGCCATTGACGATTTCGGCACCGGCTACTCCTCGCTCGCCTACCTGAGCCGTTTCCCGATTGACACCGTGAAGATCGACCGTTCGTTCATACGCTATCTGCCCGATAGCAGGAGCGATGCGCAAATCACGAGCGCAATCATCGGGCTAGGACATCAGATGGCGCTGGAGGTCGTGGCCGAAGGCGTCGAGAACGAGGCTCAGCTGGACTTTCTTCGCCGCGAGGGCTGTGACGAAGTCCAGGGCTACTACTTTAGCCGCCCTATTCCGGCCGAGGACGTCACCGCGTTCCTCGCTGGCCATACCGTGCACGGTCTGCTGCCTGAACAGGGACCGCAGCCGATGCGCGCCTGATTCTGAGTTCCGGCGCGCGCCCCAGCGTCAACAACAGGAGGGAACACATCATGACAGTGCAGAAACAGTGGATTGAACGGTCATGGCAAGCCATCGATGCGCTCGATTTCTCGAGGATCAAAGCCAAGCTTCTACATGGCAAGTCCGCCCATTGGAGCCCCGAAAGCCTGGCCGATGCCGAGGCCGGCTACCGCAAGTTTCTCAAGCTAGCGGCAAAGTACCCCGACACACCAGTCGTGCCCAGCGAACAGGTAGACGCGTTCTGGCACGCCCATATCGTCGATACCAGGCGCTATGCGAACGACTGTGAGCACATTTTTGGCCATGTCCTGCATCATGACCCCTACGTCGGTATCGATGGCCCACAGGATGAAGCCCGCCTGCGCGCGTTGGCCGAGGCAAGTGCCCGGCTTAGCGCGCGCGAGTTTGGGTTGAGACCGGCGACGGCGGCCTACTGTGCGGTCACGAGCGAGGGCAAGCCCACGCTGGGAGCCGAGCCCGCGGACGCCAAGGCGGCGTACTGCGCAATCACCAATGGGACGCAAGCGGCGTACTGCGCGATCACCTCCGGAGTCGTTTCGTCCTGCGGTCGGGACGCGCCTTGCCCTGTGGGGCTGCCGCGTCACTGATGCGTTGCGAAGTGCCGTGCCAACTGGCAGTAGGCGCATTCACGGCACCCCGACCACGTCCGGGAGGGGTGCCATCCTGTGGGAGACGATGCGATGATGGATTCATTGCTGTTTAGCAAGCCGTTTACCTTCCTGGCTTGCCCTCCGATTGCAGAACTCAAAGAAGCCATCGATGCGCTTAACACGTTGCCGGGACATTCGCGCTGGCTTAAGGAGGAAAACGCCATTCGCCGCGATCATGTTCCTGCCTTTGTCGAGCAGAGCCGCCAAGCCCTGGAGGCGCTTGTTCCGGGCCGGTCCTTCATGGTCGATAGCCTCGCCGATCGGATTCGGCACACGCCACGGGTGCTACAGGAGTTGCGCGAGTACGGTCCGGAGGTGGCGGCTGCCGCTCACTCCTACTTCTACTGGCGCTATTCAGCCGACGTGCTCGGACGGGCGCAGGGCATTCCGCGCAGTGCGCTGGAACGTCAATTTGGCAGGGTGGCGGCACGCGATGGCTCCCACAAGATCATATGGGGCTGTCCGTGTTGCGATCATCCAGCGCGATACCAGGTCGATGGGCTACTTGCCAATCAGCGCCCGGCGCGCCAGGGCGGCTTTGCGCTTGAGTGTGATCACTGTGGGCATCAGGAGCGGGTGTATGCTGGATTTCTGCATTACGGGCGTCTCCAGTGCCAATGCGCTGCGTGCAAGAGCTATGTTGGCGTTCTCGCCTATGACATGGCCAGGGCTGCGCGAAAACTTGCTGAAAATCTCGAGAAGTACGCCTGGAGCCAAGCTGCCGAGACCCTTGCCGAGATCCAGGAGTACAAGGACGAGTCCATGCAAATGCTGCAGCGCCGGGCTAGCCCATCACGCAATGCCGCTTCCTTTGCACTTGAAGTCGTGTCCGGCAGGCACCAATCGATGCCAGCGATTCTAACGAGCCTGGACCCTGGCCTGGAAGGTTGCATCGAGAAGAATCCCAGGGCTTGGGCGTTGCTGTGCGAACTGCTACGCGAAGGCGTCGTTGACAACGAATACCTCATCTACGAGGAAGCTGACCGCGAGCGCGTGGCGCTGCAGCTATCACTGCTAGAAGAGCCCTCCTCCCAAACGGAAGGCTTGCCACAGAAGAATCTTGAAACTCTGTTGCAAGGCTACCAGCCTGCGTCTCGCGAGTCCTTTGTCGCGTGGCTGAAAGCAAGCATGCAACTCAAGATCTTTACCGGCAAGTTCTGTACCGCGGTGGAGGTTACCTGGAAACCCAACGCGCAGCGCTGCGAGTTCATCGCTAGCAGTCAGGTCGACCATGCTCGGCCGCTCGCGCACGATACGCCTGCGAGATCAGACACGTCCTTCGTGCCGCCTTCAAAACACCCGCCTCACACTGACGCTGAAATTGAGGCAGTGACGCTACTGAGATCGCTGGGGTACATTGTTGTGGATCCCGCCGTCATTGAAGCGCATGGTTACTCAAAACTGGAGGAAAACACACCGCTCAACAAGTAACCCTGTGTAGCACGCATCGGTGATCGATGCAGCTCCAAACGGGTCACATTGCGCGGCGGATACTTGCCTACCGGCACAGATCCGCGGCCGAAGGCGGCGTCGCCCGGCTCAAATCAAAATCGCTCTCTCGCAAGCCCGCCGGCGTAAGCGAGACCCAGTGCAGTATGGATGACGAGCGCACCAGCCCAAGGCTGCCCGCATAAGTCCATGGAATCGGCGATGGCTGGCTACCGCGCAACTCAATCGTGCCGGCGGACAGCTTCAGGTGCAGCAGGCGGCCGTCCGCCGCAGGCGTGTACGCCATGTCGCCGACCACGGTGATGCTGGCCTCGCGCACGCTTTCCGGCATGCAGGCCAGCGAGGCACTGACCCTGCCGGCCTTATCCAGCAGATGCGCGAAGCCCTTGCCCAAGTCGTTGGTGCCGACCAGCAGGAAGCTGTCCAGGGCCGGGACATAGGCGACACTGTAGGTGTAGTACTTCAGGCGGCCATTCAGTGCTTGCATGCCAGTCAGCGCTCCGTCGACGGGCCGATAGACGGCCGTCTTCAGCCTGGCGTGCGTCTCGCCGGGTACGAACTCCTGCCAGGCAAGCAAGGCCGTCTCCTTCGAGCCTGCAATCAATGGCCACCACTCGCGCTTGTTCGGCGCCACCTCAGTGCTTTGCAGCAGCCGGCCGTTACCGTCATACGTCTTGAGGTAGACGCCGTTCCCGGTGCCCAGGTTGTCCACGCCGCCACCATCGATCCAGTCGTCCGAGTAGAACACCACGAAATTGTCCCCTACCGCCGTCACGTGGCCAGAGTGCCCGCCAGACCAGACGTCAGTCGATTTCGCCTCTTGCGATTGAAGGTCCGTGCCGTACACACGATAGCGCTGGCTGACGCTGTTGGTGGTATTCGAGCCATCCTCAAAGGTCAGCATGATGCGGCCCGCGGCGTTCTGCGCTACTGACACCGGCTCCTGCGCTTCCTTCTCGGCGACCAGTAGCCGGGGCTTGCCAAGACTGGCCTGGGCCGGGTTCCATTCGGCGACGTAGATGTCGTGCGTCCAGTTGCGATTGCGATCCGGGCCGCGCGGCGGCAGCCCGGAGCTGCTGAAGAAGACGTAGGTGGTCTGCCCAGGCCCGGTGGCTGCGCCAATGCCATGCATAAAGGCGCGCTGATCGATCGCCGGGCGGACCTTGGCGGGCGGCCGGGTATCAGCGCGGCTATGGTTCCGGGCTTCGTTACGCGCACCCGACGGCGAGCACAGCAGCGCACCGGCAAGCACTAGAGAAGCGCCACACATCATGACGAGCGGACGCATGGCTGCTCCACATTTCCTCGTGACAATGGACAATGCCAAGACCATTCAATGAGGACCTCGCGCGACAGCGGGCGGCACCGCCGGCTGCCGCGCGAGGCCAAACCGCGGAGCTGCTCAGGCCAGTTCCTGCTGTAGTGGCGCAACGTGCGAGATCAGGCCGTCTTCGTCGTGAAAAGCCACCAGGCGACGACCGGTGCCCACCGAGAGCACCACATCCTTGGCCAGGTCGAGCGTCGAGATCGGCGCCACCCGGGCAGGCTGTTTCAGGTTGGAAACGCTTGTCCCGAAGCGGCGCGCCAACGTCCACGCCGTGAACGCCAGCCCTATCCCGAGGACGGTCAACGCATCGGGGATGATCTCCCCAAGCGAGAACTCGCCGCTTCCCGCGGAGGCCACGCACCAGTGGATGTAGAACGCCGCGGCTACCCAGATGCTGGCCACCAGCAGCGGCCGCGCCAGCCGATACCAGAGATATCGTCGGACCGCCTTTCCCCGCGCAAGGTGCTGCAGATACTGCTGCAATGTCGTGCTGGACGCGTCAATGATGGGTTCTTTCATGTCTCACTCCTCCTCAAGAATGCTCTTCAAGCTGCCCGACAACTGGAGATGCGGGCGCAGGTGACCTTGGCGGCGAGGACGCGGGGGCGTCCTCGCGGATGCCGCGGTCGGGGCTGACCCACCTTGCCCGGGTGCGGCGCTGGTGCAACAGCACGCTGGGCAGGGCGATCACCGATGCGACCATGCTGATGGTCCAGAACGCGATCGGGTACCAGATCGTGTCAAGGAAGTAGCGCAGCAGCTTGGTGTCGTAGCAGCGATCGATGACGCAGCCGACCAGGATCTGCACGCAGCAGGTCAGAAAGAGAAAGACGCCTGCCCCGCGCGGCATGCCGGCGAAGCGCCAGGCTTCGGGCAGCTCGAACAGCGCGGTCGCGGCCGTCATCACCAGGGTGAACAGCATGCAATAGGCCCAGATCACGCTGACCGTATACTCGAGGAAGATCGGCCACATCATCGGCTTGTTCTTTGTGACGATGGGCGCCGCATACTTCTGCAGCACCTGGATGCCGCCCCGCGCCCAGCGCAGGCGTTGCCTGAACAGGCCCTTGAATGTCTCCGGCATCAGGATCCAGCTGAGCGCGTGTGGCTCGAAATGCAGCCGCCAGCCATTGACCTGCAGTTTCCAGCTGATATCGATGTCTTCGGTCAGCATGTCGGGGCTCCAGTAGCCCACGCCGCGCAGCGCGCTCTTGCGGAACATGCAGATCACGCCAGACACGGTCAGCAGGCGGCCATACAGTTCCTGGGTCCGTTTGATCAGGCCCACGATCGACGAGAACTCGCCGACCTGCATGCGCCCCAACAGCGAGGTCCGGGTGCGGATGCGCGGATTGCCGGTGACTGCGCCAACCCCCGCATCCCGCAGGAAGTGCCGCAGCATCCAGCCGATCACCTCGCGGTCGAGCAGCGAGTCGCCGTCGATGCACAGCAGGTACTCGGCATCGGTCAGCATTGCCGCAGTGGTCAGGCCAATGGCCTTGCCCTCGTTACTGTGCTGGTGGATCACCAGCAATTGCGGATACTGATCGATCAGCGCATTCAGGATATCGCCGGTGGCGTCGCTGCTGCCGTCATTGACGGCGATGATGTTGTAGTTCGGATAGCGCAACTCCGCCAGGTTCGCGATGACCTCGCGCACATTGGCTTCCTCGTTGAAGCAGGGCACGATCACCGAGACCTTCGGGCACTCGAGTAACACGTCCGCCCGCGTTTTCTTGCTCTCTTTTCTCTCGATCAGGAAGTAGTGAAGCAGGCCACCGGTCATCCATAAGTAGGACATGAACAGTGGGTAGTAGAAGACAAAATTCGAAAGCAGGCTTGCCGTATTCTTCATAATCTTCCCCTACCTTGTTGCTATCGGCTCTTGGTCTTGATCTGGCTCTTGATCCGGCTCTTGGTCTAAACCTTCATGCCATTGCGCGGTCGCACCAGGTTCTGCATGGACATGACATCCCGCAGCACCGCCAGGTCTGGCTGGTTCACCATGAACTGGTCGGGGCAGTAGCCGAGGTGCTTCACGCCAGCCATGCGCAGGCGCTGCATCTGATCACGTAGCGCGGTGCTGGCGACCGGTGCCTGGGTTCGGCCATCGAGTGTCTGCAACGCGAAGATGGTCTTCGGCAGCGCGCCCGGATGCGCCGCTACGGCGCGGACCAGGCCCTCCAGCCAGGGCGTCGAAGGCGGGCCGCCTCCGGCATCCGCGTAGGCCATCAGGTTGACGAAGTCGTATTGCGCGGCGAATGCATCGATGTCCTGAGCCAGGCGCATGCTCGCGTCGGGACGCAGCACCGCATTGGCAGGCAGGCTGCGCACGGTCAGCACATTGCCGCCGCCCTGATAGTCCTTGACCAGGTCGCCCAGTTGCCGCGTAAAGTCGATCAGGTACCGGAGCTTGGCGTCCGACCATCGTTGCAGCAGATCGGGGTTGGCGCGGATCGCAGCCAGTTCGCGCGGCAACCCCCAGTCCGCGTAGGCGGCAAGCGCCGCATCGCTCGCGTCTTCGACATCGCTCAGGCTCGCGTCATCGCCAAACACGACGCCGTTAAGACTGGTGTATCTGCCCAGGTCGTAGTAGATATCGCGGATCACGCTGCGGGCGAGCGGGTCGAAGGGGCTGAGCCGTTGCCGCTGGCGCGGGTCCAGGGGCGTGGCCGGCGCGGCCGGCATCACCGCTACCAGCCGGGACGAAGCCGGATGGCCCGCGGGCAGCTTGTAGGCAAGCACCGGCAATGCCGCGTAGACCTGTACGCCACCGCGGGTGATCAGCTGCCAGGCCGCGCGCGAGAAAAGGTCGCCGCGCACCGGCATGTGGCGGTTGGGAAAGTAGAGCGCCTGGGCGGTGCCGCTGCCGTCGGGATCGTGAAACGCCTGCAGGTAGACCGATTTGGGCTCAAGATCCTTGATCCGGTCTATCAGCCGCGATAGCCTGGCCTCCTGGCGATCGGGGTTCGGATCGTACACGTCGTCGAGAGAGACGTTGACAACCCGTTCGACCGGCTGGTTGTCGCCGCGATAGGCCGACTGCTGGCGGAACTGGCCCATCATGACACCGGCATCCCAGTCGTAGGAAACCAGCAGGCGCCTGATCTTGGTCAACGGCACCTCGGGCGTATTGGGTCCGTCGTCGAGGGTGAAGTGGACATTCATGCCCAGTTTGTGCGAAGCACCGATCAGCGCCGCGTTGTACATGCCGTAGGGCCAGACCATCGAGCGCACCCGAGCCCCGGTTTTCGCCTGGATCATGTCCGAGCACATCTTCAGGTCGCCACCGACCCGGTTTTCGTATTCCTGGTCGGTTTCGTAGCGTTTCAGGTCGGCATGGTAGAGGTGCGCGCTGGCCGCCGGTAGTTCGTTGCCTTGCGGATTCGCCACTGCGCCGTGGTGCATGTCGTGCGTGTGCGAGGCGATCTCCACCAGGCCTGACTCAGCCATCTCGCGCAGGTTGTCCCAGCTCATGAAATAGCCTGGCGCCATCACCGACTTATGGCTGATGCGCACCGGCTCGTCCCGGGGAGTACCGGTCCAGCGCGACACCACCGCGACCAGGCCTGGGTAGTTGTATTGTTGCAAGAGCGGAAAGACCTTGGTGTACTGGCTCTTGTAGGCATCGTCGAAGGTCAGCAGCACTGCACGCGGCGGCAGGCGCGGGCCGCCGTTGCGCGAGGCAATGATCTGGTCGACGCTGACAGGGTGGAAGTCGTTGCCCTTGAGCCAGGCGAAGATATTGTTGAGCGTGGCGGTGCTGATCGCACAGGTATCTGCCACCGTTCCCACATCCGCACGCAGGTCGTCCCGGATGTCGTGAAACGCGAGTACGCGGAAGGTCAGCCCGTCGTCGCGATCCTGCGGCGGCAGCAAGGACAGCGCATAGCCAGCGTGGACGCTATTGGTCACCGACAGCGCGCCGGCGAGCCCGATGAATGTTCGGCGATTGAGCTTTTGCATGATGACCTATAGAGGGACGTTGAGGTTGAGGTAGATCAGCTTGGTTGTCTCGCGGTTGGCGTCGAAGCGCCTGCTACCGATGCCGATGCCGTAGGTGAGCGAAGCCTTGCGGCCAAGCTGCCAGAACTGTTCGAGGCGCGCTTCCCACAACATGCTGTCGCCGAAGCCGTCCTGCCGGTAGCCACCTGCGGTGACATACACGCGCTGGCTGAAGGATTTTTCGGCATAGCGCCACGGCGTCCATTGGTACATGGTGCGCAGTTGCGCGGTGTAGTCGCGCCGCGGATTGAAGTAGGCGGTGCTGTCCAGCGTATTGCTGGTGGTGCCCACGTCGAGCCAGATCGCCACCTGGTGGCGTGGTTGGTTCAGCAGCCGCTGGTAAGCGGTGCCCTGCCACATCTGGTGAAAGTTGGTGTCGCTGTAGCGCGACGCGCCGTACATCACATTGAAGTAGCGCGCATCGTCCTGCGAGTAGCGCGCCGATGCCGTGGCAGTGCGGCCTGTCACGCCGGCCTGGTAGGCTTTCAAAGGCAACGCGTTGTCGTCGGAGTCGACGCCCGCGCCAAAGCGCCAGGAGTCATTGGGCTGGAAGGCGACCGTGCCGGTGCCGCCGGTCTTGCCCTGACCTCCGGTGGACTGATGCAGCTCGGCGGCGGCTTCCCAGCCGTCGCGCCGGAAGTCGCCGCCGAGGCCGTTGCGTATGCGGCTGACGCTCTGGCCATCGCCGGTGTCGCCACGCGCCGTGTATTGGTGCGCGAAGACACGCCAGTAGTCGGCCATCGGCGACGAGTAGAGACGGGTGTCAACCCCCCAGGCATGATCCGCCAGCACGGCGTTGCCGCGCTCGCCAATGGCGTCGATGATCAGTTGCGGGCGCTCGTAGACGCGGTACTCGCGCTGGAAGTTCTTGACGCTGTTGTTGTCGGGGAAATTGCCGTCGAAGGCCGCGGCGACCGCCTTCGCCTGATCGTACTGATGGAGCTGGAGGGCGGTCTTGCCGAGCCCCACCAGGCTTTCGATATCGCCGGGGTGGTCGGCCTGCGCCTGCCGGTAGATGCTTTGCGAGGCGTACGGGCGTTCCAGCACCAGCGAACCGTCCGCGCGGGCGGTCAGCAGGGAGGGATCGAAGGGGGCGTCCTTGCGCAAGGCATCCAGTGCCTGGACGCCCTCATTGACGTGATTGGTATAGAGGAGGTATTGCGCCTGCAGCTTCTTGACGCGGCCGTATTCGGGATTGGTCTTGTCCACGTCTTCGGACAACTCGGTTTGCGCCGGCGTGTTGCGGGCCATCATCGAGACCAGTTCGCGCGCCGCCTCGTAGTGTCCCTGGTCCAGGTAGGCAAAGAACAGGCTTTCCTGCACGCTAGGACGCGATAGCGCATAGGGCTCGGTAGTCTCCTTGATCGGCTCGATGACCGCCTGCAAGGCCAGTTCGTAGGCGCGCGAGGCAAGGTCGGGCTTGTCGAGATAGGCGTAGGCGTCGCCCGCGGCGGCATAAGCGGAGCCCGGTAGCGGCTCGTTGGCCAGCGAGAGCTGCTCGTATAGCGCGGCGGCTTCCTTCATGCGCCCGCGCACGGACAACGCCGTGAGGCGATCGGACTGGACCGCGCGCCGCACCCCGTTGTATTCGTCATCGGCGGGAATCCTGCCTTGCAGTGCCTCGGCAGCAGCAAGCGCGCCGTCGGCGGGAACCAGGCGATCCTGGTCATTGGAAGCGCTGGCTTGCTGCCGTGCCCACCGGATTTGCTGGGCAACGACAAGATGCTCCAGCAGCAGCAGATCCCGGCGCGCGAAGACATCGGGGCGTGCGGCGGCCTGTTCCAGCGCTAGTTTTGGAGACCCTGCTTCGGCCAGGGCGAAAATGCGCTCCCTGAGCCCGTCGTTCTCGCCCGCCGATGCGGGTTGCTCCAGCCTGGCCGGCGGCTGCACGCGCGGTGCTGCCGGCTTTGCGGTTTCTGCCGCGCAATGCTCGCGAGCGAACAGCGCTAACAGCACGGCTGTGGTCTTGAGCGTGGTCCGCAATCGCCTGCGGCACTGCTGGGATGCGTTCACGTTTTGATCCCCCGGAATGCGCTGCTGCAAACAAAACGTCTCCCTTGGCGTGCGGCATATCCTTGCCGGCACCAATGCGTGTAACCGGAGAGACGGACATCACACGGCTAACCTGCTGGCCCTGTTGCAACGCAACGCGCCAATCCGGTCCGCCGAGACATGACCTTGCTGAATCCGACCAGAAATCAAAGCGACCCCGGATCTTCTCCGGTTGCGCCCTGTTATTCCCATCCAATGCCTGTCGCGCCCGGCAGCGATTTGTGCTGCGGCGATGCGGCCTATTCCACTGTCTTCTCGTTCTGCTTTCGTCTGCCGCAAAAAACGGCTGCTCCCTGCCAACCACGTCTCCAGGCTTGCTCTTTGCGCCTGCCTTGATGCCCTTCTTAGTGCTTGTGCGCCATTATTTGGTGATCGGGTGCTATTGCGACAGTCGCCAAAAGCACTAGAGCGACCAGCTGAAAGATGGAGTCGACCTAAACCGGGAGACCAGCCCCGCTGTTACAAGGATGAAACGAAAGCGTGCGCAGGAATGCGCCGCTAAGGAAAACGCGCCGTCCAGCAAGCGAGCACTGCCACGAGCGCATGCCTGAGGTCGGATGTCGGATGGGGAGACCTACACAGAGCCACAGCGCGTCGAACTGAACGTTCAAGCGAATCTGCGCCGGATTGGCCCGCCCTCGCGGGTTACCTCACCGGGTCTGGCCCGGGTGCGGTAGACGAGGAGGGCGTAATGTGCGCCACGCCGCAAATCGGTGGGACTTCTGGCGGATAGCTGCGTATGCCGCTTGTGTCTAGTCTTGTCGCACCAATTCAGAGGGGGAGCGCCATGTCAATCTCACATACTGCCCGCCCTGCGGCTGTTGCGCGCTTTGTTCTCATCGGCATGTCGGCGGCGCTCGCGTTTGGCACGCAAGCCCAATCGTTGCCCGAGGCGCCGACCCAGCAAGCGCAAGCCGTGCCTACACCGCCGGAGATGGCAATTCCGGCGGCGGCAATGCCACAAGCCGCAGACCCGCAGGCCTCAACGACACAGGCGCAAGCGGAAAATCAGGAACCGCCGCTTGTCATCGCGCAGCCCGAGGCCGCAGCCTCGCCGGCGCAGCCGGCAGTCATGCGCCAGCAGGCCTCGGGACCGCAGTTGATGACGCCGCGGACTATTGGCAATGTCACCTATATCTGCGGCGGCACGGGCGTCGAGGAGCAGGACCAGCTGACCAGTCTCGAACAGCAATACAACCTCGGCGTCATCTTCACGAAGGGGCCGCAAGGCGATTTGCTGGCGGGGGTCGATGTCCAGCTGCGGCGCCATGGCAAGGTGCTGGCCGCGTTTCAGGCCACCGGTCCGCGCTGCCTGTTCAAGGTGCCGCCCGCCGACTATCGGGTGGAGGCCACCTACAAGCAGCGAACGCAATACGTGATCTTCGAAACAGGATCCCTGGGGACAGGCCTGCGCTGGTAGCAATGACCCGCGGCTGGCGCGCCTGGCAATGACGCGGCCCCCTGTTATCCCCCTACTGGGTCGAAGGAGCGGGCCGAGACCCGCTGTGCAGCTTCGCTATGCTTCCACCAGCGTCACTGCAGATGCTGGCCCCCATTGATCGCAATGTTTGCGCCAGTCAGGAAAGCCGCTTCACGCGAACATAGGTAGACAATCAAGGCCGCTACTTCCTCCGGCTCCCCCAGGCGGCCAACCGGGATTTGCGGGATGACCATACCCCCCGTTACCAGGGCTATCCTCGTCGTCATGATTTGAATCCTCCATATACTGCGTTGAAGGCCAGGTCGGTGACACGGCCGTAAGAGCAGGTGGCCGAAGCCCAGCCTGCCGCTGGACATGGCTCGCGCTCGCCGCGGCCCCGCGAAGCGTAGGGGCCGCGGCAGCCATTGCGCGGCTTACTGCCGGACGGCTCGGGCAGGCGGTTGCTTCACCGACCTTGAGGCCGCTTCGGCAGCCGTATTGAAACTGCTCTGCGCAACGTGCGCCGCCTGCTTTGCCGTCGACTGCATGGTCTCGTATAGCGTGTGGGTTGCATCGATTGCCGACTGCCAGGCGGCGACAGCCGCGCTGGAACCTGCTGGCGCAGCGCTCACCGCGTTGTCAAGGAGACGCTGCACCCCGCGCTTGTTTGCCTCGTAGTGCGTTTCCGCAGCCTTGTCGAATTCGACCCGCGTCGCGGACGCAATTTCAAAAAATTGCAGGCGATACGAGAGTGTCTTTTCCGTCGCTTGCTTGAGCAACTCGATCTGCAATGCAAAAAAATCCTGGGGGTGCTTGACCGACAGGGCTTTGCGCGCGCCTTCGCAAGTATCGGATAGCGCGGCTTTCGTCGTCTCGATATTCAATGCGAGCAGCTTCTCAAAACCTTCGACAGCTTTGGCCGTCAGACCTGCCGTGGCGTCAATAATCGCCTTCTGCGCAGCCAGGACTTGCTCGGGGGACAGCTGATTCATCTTGCAGCTCCTTGGTGTGACCCACGCCCCGTGCCATCCCATGACAGCACGTTCGCGGCGGAGTCGCGTGAATCGGGCGGCGGCGTAACCGCGGCGGAGGTTCCGGTGCGCAAGAGCCGAGTACATGCCAGGCACCTGCAGGCATCTCAGACGGGCGCGCTGCGCCCTTTTCGTGAGGCGGGGCGTGTCAGATCCGCTCTGTGGAGGACACGCCTGAAGGCTCTGAGCAAGGCGTAGCCCTGGATTGTTAGCTGAGGTCGGCGAAAGCCCGGCACAGGCCGGTCGAGCGCTATTGGCTCATGCTCCAGAAGCGCCTTCTGAGTTCACACCCAAAATAACCTCTATTGGCTTGAAACCAAAGATCAGATACTTTAGATCAAAATTCGCATGCTCCGGGATTTAATATTTTGAATTCAGAGTTAATTAATATTCACATAAAAAGATTTTAAACAATTTACCCCCGGAAAGAGGGGTTTGAGATCGCAGGGCTCGTTGCAACGCGCCCATTGCCTGGGTGCCTGATACATCGGTGCGACGTGGGCCGATACGATGAACACGACGCGCGTGCCGTTGGCTTGCCTGGATGTCAAGAACCTGAAGGTCGCGTCCTGGCAGTGGAATGAAGTGTTCGACGCAAGTCTGGAGGAGGGCATCCTCACCTGGACTGCTTCTCGTGCTGCCCGCACAAAAACGCAGGCACCGGGTATCTCACGGAGTCAGTGTTTGGCAAGTGCTTTCGCGAAGTATCGATCGAGATCGTTTTCGAATAACGATTGCTCATGGGCCTGCATGGCTGCGCGGCCGCCATTCGCCAGTGCGTGCGCAAGGATGCCGGTGTCGGTATGCTGGGGGTAGCTGCCCCAGTCAGTATTGCGCTGCGGCAGCGCAAGCGCGGACATCGCGGCCAGGAACGCCTGCCGATGAAGCGCGACAGAGTCCGTCAGCGTGCCGTCGATGTCCAGAACAAGAATGCGGTCGGCTCTCGTGGTCAGGCTCTGGTTGGCAGGTAGCGCACGTGCGGCATGCGAGAAGCGCTCCCTGCGCTGGGTTGGTTAGCTGGCTATCAGGATGTCTTCATAGAAGGCGCCGAATGACTTGGTGGGATGGGCGATCTGGATCTCCAGTATCCACAGTCCAGTCTTGGGGCACCGTTCATAGTCTCCCAAGTCCCCCGCCCGATAGATCGCATGAGGGAAATCGGATACGCGGTGCCCCTTGATTTCGAGGTTGAGCTTCCAGCCCGCAGCCTCAGCCCTCTGCGCTGCATATTGGTATAGCGCCGGTCCGCCAAGACCATCTTCACGCCAGCGCGCGCTGACTTCTTGCCAGAGGATGCGCGCGGCCTCGGCGCAGGCATGCATCTCCGGGTCCTCCCCGACGACGAAGGTATCACCCGCATCGCCTTCATGATCGTTCCAGACAATGCCGAGGTCTATGAAGAAGATGTCATGCTCACCGAGAACATGATCCGGGTCTATGCGCTCCTTGAACGTCTTCAGGGTGTTCCGGCCAAAGCGCACGATGATCTGATGCCAGATGCGCTGCATGCCCATCTCCTCGAGCGTGATGCGCGCAAAATCACAGGCCTGCTTTTCGGTCATGCCTGGACGAATGCCCGCGGCAATGCGCCGGACCCCTTCGAAGGTCTTGTCCCGCGCGTATTGCATGGCGGGCAATGAGAATTTGGCCCCAACGGCTTCCCGGTCAAGGCTTGGTGTGCTTTCCATGAAAAATCCAGATGTCGTCATGATTCTGCCGAGTTGAGGCGGGCTGCGGTGCCGGCGGAATCAGCGGACCCCTCTGGGGAGGATTGCCGGGCCCATCGTGTGTGGGGCCGGAGAATCGCTGCCTGGAAGGCCTTGCTGCCTTGGTCGCCACAGCAGGCGTACCTCGCGTCGGAAGGGCTCGTTGGGGCCGGATGTTGCCGCTGGCAACCTATCGTGTCCCGGCTCCCGCTTGATTGCCGAAATATATCATTGAATATAACGAATGTGCGTTACGACACTCTTTCCGGTTTCATTGCGGCAGCATCTCCCAGTTGGGCGCGCAATAATGCGCTCACCGTGCAACCGCAAGATCATGCGGGCCACGCGAGAAGTCGCACACAAGCCGGCTGACCTCGGCAATGACATCCAGCGCCGCACTGAAGGCATCGTCCCGGTAGACGGCGGAGTAAACCAGCGGCGGTGGCATGGGGTCGCTCTTTACCACGCGCAAGAGCCCTTGCTCGATATCCGTGGCGAAGTAGTCCAGGGCAAGCTGGCTGATGCCGAGTCCTTCGATGGTCAGTGCTCTCAATACGGTCAGGCTGTTGGTGGCAAATACCTTCTTGAACCTGAATCCATGCTCCCGGCGCCAGGCGCCGTAGAAGGTGTTCTTCGCGGACCCGATGGATTGCTCCAGCACGGGATACTGGGCAAATTCTTCGGGGCGCAGCGGCCTGTCGGGTAACGCGAGGGTGGGGCTCGCCATCCACAGGTCTTCCACGCGGCCGACCTCCACCGTCTTGTAGGCTTCGCCCCAGAACGTGCCCGGCAGGATCGCCAGGTCGATCTTGTTTGCCTCCAGGCCTTCGAACAGGTTCATGCCCGCATCGACCACCGGTTCCAGTTGAAGCTCTGGATGCCGGTTCTTGAGTTCCTTGAGCAGCTTGGTCAGCCAGGTCAGTGCGATGAGCTCGGTGACGCCGATCCGGTAGGTGCCGGTGAGCTTGTCGACCTGCCCGACCTCGGCATCGATCCGCTCGCGCAGTCGCATGGCTTCTGCGGCGAGGGTCAGGAGCCGGCTGCCGGCATGGGTGGGCACGAGGCCCTTTGGCGTGCGGTGGACGAGTTGCACGCCCAGGACCGCCTCCAGTTCGCCGACACGCTTGGACATGGCCGATTGCGTCGCGTGGAGCTTGGTGGCCGCCGAGCTGAAGGATGCATGCGTCACACAGAAGTAGAAGGCTTCGAGTTGCTTGAACGTGACAGACATTTGATTTCCCGATTCTGTGCGGCGACATATTCTCGCACCAACAATGCCCTCATCACGAAAAAATGGAATACCGGCGCAATCCGATTTCTCGTTTTGCCGGGCCGGCGCGGTGGCGGATACTTTCTCGCAAGATCCCTTCCATGGCCACGCCTCATGCTTTCGCTCACCGACCGACTCAACCGAATCAAGCCCTCTCCCAGTTCCATGGCGGGGCAACGCGTGCGGGAGCTCCGCGCCGCGGGGCGCGATGTGATCGGCCTCACCGCCGGGGAGCCGGACTTCGAGACGCCGGCCCACATCCGGGAAGCCGCCTGGAGCGCAATGCAAGCCGGCAAGACGCGCTACACCGATGTGGGGGGCACGGCCGAGCTGCGCCACGCCGCCGCGCAGAAATTCAAGCGGGAGAACGGTCTCGACTATGCGGCCAGCGAGATCATCGTCAGCACCGGTGCCAAGCAGGTCATCTTCAATGCGCTCATGTGCACGGTGCAACAGGGCGACGAGGTCATCGTGCCCGCGCCATACTGGGTGTCATACCCGGATATCACGCTGTTTGCCGGTGGCGTGCCGGTGTTCGTGGCATGCCGGCAGGAGAATGGGTTCAAGCTCACGCCCGAGGATCTCGAGCGGGCCATCTCCGCGCGGACCCGCTGGCTGATCCTCAATTCGCCGAACAACCCCAGCGGCGCCGCCTATACCCGCGCGGAGCTGGTTGCCATCGCCGACGTACTGGAGCGTCACCCGCACGTCTGGGTGATGACGGATGACATCTACGAGCACCTTACCTACGACGACGCCGCCTTTGTCACGCTGGCGCAAGCCGCCCCGTCACTGAAGGCGCGCACGCTGACCATCAACGGCGTCTCGAAGGCGTACGCGATGACGGGCTGGCGCATCGGCTACGCCGGCGCGCCGGCGCCGCTCATCAAGGCGATGGTGAAGCTGCAATCGCAAAGCACGTCTGGCGCCAATTCGGTGGCGCAGGCCGCGGCGATCGCGGCGCTGGATGGCCCGCAGGATTTCATCACGGCCAACAAGGCGGCGTTCCAGGCGCGCCGGGACAGGGTGGTTGCCGCGCTCGGGCAGGTCGACGGCATTCATTGCCAGGCGCCAGCCGGCGCATTTTATGTCTTTGCGTCGTGCGAAGCGCTGATCGGCGCACGCACGCCGCACGGCTCGGTGATCCGGTCCAGCGACGACTGGGTCAACTGGTTGCTGGACTCGCAGGATCTCGCGGTACTGCAGGGTTCCGCCTACGGCGTCGATACGCACTTCCGGCTTTCGTTTGCCGCCAGCATGGCGCAGCTGGACGAGGGCTGCCGCCGGATCGAAGCCGCGGCGGCCGCATTGATTCGCTAGGCATCGCACGACCTTCCTTCCTTCATTCATTTCATCCACCAGGGCGCACCATGAACTATCTGCTGAAGTGTCTTCGCCTCGTCGCGGCGGGCTTGCCGCTGCTTGCCACGGCTGCCCATGGCGAGCCCGCGTATCCCTCGAGGCCGATCCGCATCCTTGTGGGTTTTTCTCCTGGTGGCTCGAACGATATCGTCGCCCGTCTGCTGGCGCCCAAGCTGTCCGAGGCCCTGGGCCAGCAGGTGCTCATCGACAACCGCCCCGGCGCCGGCGGCAACATCGCTGCCGACACCATGCTGAAAGCGCCCGCCGATGGCCACACCCTGATGATCTGCACCACGGGGATGCTGTCCATCCAGCCGTCCTTGCAGAAGGTCAGCTACGATCCGCAGACCGACATCATTCCGGTGTCCCTGATCGCCAACACGCCGTATATCGCGCTGGTCAACGCGGCGCTGCCTATCCACAACGTCAGGGAGCTGATCGCGTATGCCAAGGCCAATCCAGGCAAGCTGAACTTCGCTTCGTCTGGCAATGGCACGGCGGGCCACCTCGCGGGCGAAATGCTCAAGCTGCGCGCCGGCATCAACATTGTCCATGTGCCTTACAAGGGCACGGGGCAGGCCATGACGGACCTGCTTGGCGGCCAGGTCTCCATGATCTTCGACCAGCCCATCAGCTCCCTGCCTTACGCCAAATCCGGAAAGCTGCGCGTGCTTGGCGTGGCGTCGCTGCAGCGCTTGCAGTCGCTGCCCGACGTGCCGACTTTTGCGGAGTCGGGCGTGCCCGGGTTTGACCCCGTGGCGTGGACCGGGCTTTGCGCGGCCAAGGGCACGCCGGCCAGCGTGGTGGCGCGCTTGCAGCACGACGTGGCGCAGGTGCTGCGCCAGCCGGAGATTGCGCAGCGCCTGAGCCAGGACGGCATGGAAGTGGTTGGCAGCACGTCGGATAAATTCCGCGAGTTCCTGGCCACCGACAAGCGCAAGTGGGTCAGCGTGATCAAAGAAGCCAACGTCACGCTGAATTAAAGGGACACGACATGGACATCGACATCGACATCGACATCGAGAGCAACCTGCCGGATATGGTCCGGGATTTCGAGCGTGTTCGCCCGGACCTGGTCGAGCAAGCATCTCAGTTCGCCGCCTCGATCTTCGCGGATGTGGCGGGGCGCCGGGGCGGCATGCACGGGCGCATCGCACCGCTCGACCGCGCGAGCCGCTTCTGCGGGACCGCGCTCACGGTCGAAGTCCGGCCGGGAGACAACCTGATGATTCACGCCGCCATGGCGCTCGCAAAGCCAGGTGATGTGATCGTGGTGGACGGCAAGGGCGACCAGTCTTGCGCGCTGATGGGGGCCATCATGACGAACCAGTGCAAGGCGCTTGGCGTGGCGGCGGTGGTGCTGGACGCGGCATCGCGCGACGCCGACGAGATCCGAGAGCTGGGCTTTCCGATGTACTCCGTGGGCACGAATCCCAATGGTCCCACCAAGCTTGTGCCCGGCCGCGTCAACCATCCGATTCAATGCGGCGGCGTTACGGTCAGGGCCGGTGATCTTGTGATCGGCGACGCCGATGGCGTGGTGGTGGTCGAGCGCGAAAAGGTGGCCGAGCTGATCGGGCGGGCGGCCGAGAAGGTGGTGGCGGAGCGAAAGCGGATCGATGGTATCCGGTCCGGCCAGGCGTTGCGCCCGGCGTGGCTCGACGCGTCCTTGCGCGCGGCGGGCGTGCTCAAGGCGGGCGAGGCGCTCTGAGCGTAGCTGGCAATCCGGGCCTGTCTCTGGCCCTGGCCCTTCCGATATAAATAAAAGTAACAAGAATTGTTATCAATATCTTTCTTGTCTAATTTAGGTACCCCACGTTGTCCCCATGCCATCCGCGATCTTACTAGTGGACGAAATAACTTCTGTGCGTCATATTTCCCCTTAATACTTCCTTAAGTATTCACGCTATACCGTACAACTTTAGTCAAAACCTTAATTTGAGGGCTGGCCGAAATGACGTTGGGAGGGCTCGCTGGTCCGGCAGTTGCATGGCTCGCGGCAGGATATGCCGTGGCGGCGGCGTGGATCAGCCGACGGTCCTCGCCCGGCCCGGCGCCCGCCTGCGTAGCCCCGGATAGCGCGAGCGTTCGGCCCGTGAGCGTGCTCAAGCCACTCTGCGGCGCCGAGCCTCGTCTCTACGAAAACCTGGCCACCTTGTGCAGACAGCAGCACCCCGCCTACCAGATCGTGTTTGGTGTACGCGCTGTCGACGATCCCGCCATAGGCGTCGTGAAGCGCTTGCGCGCCGATTTCCCCGCCTGCGAGATCGACCTGGTCATCGATCCCCGGGTGCATGGCAGCAATCTCAAGGCCAGCAACCTGATCAACCTCTGCGCCAGCGCGCGCCACGCATGGCTGGTGGTCGCCGATAGCGACATTGCCGTGGCGCCGGATTATCTGGCACGCGTTACCGCCCCCCTGGCCGATGCCCGGGTCGGTGTGGTGACTTGCCTGTATCGCGGCCATCCGGTCGGCGGCTTCTGGTCGCGCCTGGGGGCGGGATTTATCGACCACTGGTTCGCGCCTTCGGTGCGGATCGCCCACGCGGGCGGCTCCCGCAGTTTTTCCTTTGGCGCTACCATTGCCCTGCGGCGTGACGCACTGGCCGCAATTGGCGGGTTCGAAGCGCTCTCCAACCGCCTTGCCGACGATTTCTGGCTGGGCGAGCTGGTTCGGCGCCAGGGGCTGGAGACGGTGCTGTCGGATGAGATGGTCACCACAGATGTGACTGAATCAACTCTTTTCGATCTCTGGGCGCATGAATTGCGGTGGATGCGCACCATCCGCTCGCTCAATCCGGCTGGCTTCGCCTTCACCTTCATCACGTTCACCTGGCCAATGCTGGCGCTGGCCGCCTGGATTTCGCCGCAGCCGCTGGTGCTGGCCGCGGTGGTGTTGGGCGGGCTGGCACGCAGTTTCCTGGCTGGCGGCCTCGGCGCCGCGCTGATGGCGCCGCTGCGTGATACCTTGCTGCTCGTGGAGTGGGCGGTTGCCCTGGCCGGATCGCAGGTGCGTTGGCGTGATCGGATATTGCCGGTGCGAGACCCTCCCACAGCCGAGGCGCCGCTGCAGCCGCGCGCGCCGGCGGCGCGCGCGGGCATGGAACCTTACCAGGGTGCTGGCGTAACGCTTCGCCCCCTTCCCTTGATGACGGAGGGGACGGACAATGGCGTGCCGGAACGCCAGTCGTCCCTTTCGACAAACGGCTTGAATCCCCCGAGGCTGCTATGAAAACCTTGTTCCTCCAGGTGCCTTCCTTCGATGGCTTTGACGGCGGCGCCGGCTCGCGCTATCAAGCCAAGCGCGAGATCAAATCGTTCTGGTACCCGACGTGGCTGGCGCAGCCCGCCGCGCTGGTGCCGGATAGCCGCGTGCTCGACGCGCCCGCCGACGGCCTGGGTGTGCAGGAAACGCTGGATATCGCCGCCGGCTATGAACTGGTCATCATCCACACCAGCACGCCGTCCTTTCCCACCGATGCCAAGTTCGCGGAAGAACTCAAGGCACGCCACCCAGGGGTGATGATCGGCATGGTAGGCGCCAAGCCCGCCGTCGACCCCGGCGGCACGCTCGGCGCGAGCTCCGCCATCGATTTCGTGTGCCGCGAGGAATTCGACTACACCTGCCAGGAGGTGGCCGCCGGCAAGCCGCTCAAGGACGTGCTCGGCCTGAGCTACAAACTGCCCGATGGCTCGCAGGAGCATAACGGCCCGCGCCCGATGATCGAGAACATGGACGAGCTGCCCTTCGTGGCACCCATCTACCAGCGCGACCTGAAGATCGACAACTACTTCATCGGCTACCTGAAGCACCCCTACGTCTCGATCTATACCGGGCGCGGCTGCCGCTCCAAGTGCACCTTCTGCCTGTGGCCGCAGACCGTGGGCGGGCACCGCTATCGCACGCGCTCCCCGGAGAACGTGATCGCCGAGGTCAAATGGATCAAGGAGAACATGCCCGAGGTCAAGGAGATCATGTTCGACGACGACACCTTCACGGATTTCAAGCCGCGCGTGGAGGAGATCGCGCGCGGGCTGGGCAAGCTGGGCGTGACGTGGTCCTGCAATGCCAAGGCCAACGTGCCCTACAGCACGCTCAAGATCATGAAGGAAAACGGCCTGCGCCTGCTGCTGGTGGGCTACGAGTCCGGCGACGACCAGATCCTGCTCAATATCAAGAAAGGCCTGCGCACCGATATCGCGCGCCGCTTCACCGAGGACTGCCGCAAGCTCGGCATCATCATCCACGGCACCTTCATCCTCGGCCTGCCCGGCGAGACGCGCGAGACGATCGAGAAGACCATCGCCTACGCCAAGGACATCAACCCGCACACGATCCAGGTCTCGCTGGCAGCGCCCTATCCGGGCACCACGCTATACCGGCAGGCGGTGGAAAACGGCTGGCTGGAAGACAACAAGGTCATCAACCTGGTCAACGACAAGGGCGTGCAGCTGGCCGCGATCAGCTATCCGCACCTGAGCAAGGAAGAGATCTACCACGGCGTGGAAACGTTCTATAAGCGCTTCTACTTCCGCCCGAGCAAGATCTGGGAGATCGTGCGCGAGATGCTGGGCAGCTGGGAAATGATGAAGCGCCGCCTGCGCGAAGGGGTGGAGTTCTTCCGCTTCCTGCGCTCGCACGAGGCCTGACCCTGGCTAGCGATCCTGTGGCGTCTGATCCTGCGCGGCGTGCCCTGATCATCACCGCCGACGATTTCGGCCTGCACGGCGGTGTCAACGAAGCGGTGGAGCTGGCGCACCGCGATGGCGTGCTGAACGCCGCCAGCCTGATGGTGGGCGCGAGTGCGGCTGCCGATGCGGTGGCGCGCGCCAGGCGCCTGCCGCGCTTGCGCGTGGGCCTGCATGTGGTGCTGGCCGACGGCCCGGCCGTGCTGGCCCCGGCCGCCATTCCGGCGCTGGTGGATGCGCATGGCCGCTTCGGCTCGGCCATGGCGCGCGACGGCTTCCGCTTTTTCTTCCTGCCGCATGTGCGGCGCCAGCTGGCCGCGGAGATCCGCGCCCAGTTCGAGGCGTTCGCCGCCACCGGACTGACGCTGGACCACGTGAACACCCACAAGCATTTCCACTTGCATCCCACCGTGCTGTCCCTGATCTTGCAGATCGGCCGCGAGTTCGGCCTGCACGCCATGCGCCTGCCCAGCGAGCCTGCGGCGCCGCTGCTGCTGCGGCCCTGGCTGGCTTTGTTGCGCAGGCGGCTGGACCTGGCCGGCATTGCCCACAACGACTACGTGCTTGGCATTGCCAATAGCGGCCGCATGGACGAAGCCGCCTTGCTGGCCGCGCTGGCGGAGCTGCCGGCGGGCGTGGGCGAGATCTACCTGCATCCCGGCGTGGTCTCCGGCGCCGAGGTCGCGCCCAGCATGCGTGGCTATCGCCATGCCGACGAGCTGGCCGCGCTGCTGTCGCCCCGCGTGCGCGAGGCGCTGGAGCGCGCCGGTGTGCGTCGCGGCGGCTTTACCGACATCTTTGGCGCGCCAGGTGCCCTGGCCCCAGCATGAAGCGCCTGATCTACCTGACCGGGCTTTTGGGCATGCTGGCCCTGACGGCACTGGTGCTGCACGAAGGCGCGTCCGACATTGGCCGCATCGTCGGCCAGGCTGGCTGGCCGCTGCTGCTGCTGGTGCCCTTCCACGCCCTGCCGCTGCTGCTGGACGCGCAAGGCTGGCGGGTGTTGCTGACGTCAGCCGATCCGGATGAGTCCGCCGGCCTCGCCTTCCTGTGGTGGGTGGCCACCGTGCGCGAGGCGGTCAACCGGCTGTTGCCTACCGTGGGTGTGGGTGGCGAGCTGGTCGGCATCCGGCTGACCCGCCTGCGTATCGCGGATACCACGGCAGTGACCGCCAGCATCGTGGTGGAAGTCATGGTGACGCTGTTCGCGCAGTACCTGTTCTCCGCGCTCGGCGTGGTGCTGCTGCTGTTGGCGCTCGGTGGCGGCGACGGCCATGCCTGGGTGATCCTGGCTGGCTTGCTGCTGTCCTTGCCGGTGCCAGTGTTGTTTGCGCTCTCGCTGCGCCATAGCGCGCTGTTCGAGCGGCTGGAGGGCGCCGCGCGGCGCTTGTTCGGCGCGGACCACCGGGTGGTCGCACTGATCGACGGCGCCCGGCTCGACGCGCAGATCCGTGCGCTGAATGCGCGCCGCGGCGAATTGCTGGCCGCGCTGTGCTGGCAGTTCGCCGGCCTGGCCTTGGGCGCGGCGGAGATCTGGTTCGCGCTGTGGCTGCTGGGCCATCCCGTCCCGCTCTGGCAGGCGCTGGCGATCGAGTCGCTGACGCAGGCCGTGCGCCATGTGGCCTTCTTCGTGCCGGCCGGCCTTGGCGTGCAGGAGGCGGTGATGATGCTGCTGGGCCACCTGCTTGGCGTCGACCCGCAGGTGGCCTTGTCGCTGGCCCTGGTCAAGCGCGCGCGCGAGGTGCTCTTCGGCATCCCGGCGCTGCTGTCGTGGCAGTGGGTGGAGCTGCGGCGCTACATGGCCCCCAAGGCCGGGCCGGCCAAGGGGGCGCATCGGCACGCAGCGCCGGAACTGCCTACTTCAGGTCGCTGAACTTCCTGCCCTGCGCAACCAGGTCCTCGAGCAGCTTGGCCGGCTTGAAGTCTGCGCCGAGCGTTGCCTCGAAGTTCTTCATGGCCGCCAGCACCTTGTCCAGCCCGATCGTGTCCGCATAGCACATCGGGCCGCCCCGGTACACCGGCCAGCCGTAGCCGTTGACCCACACCACATCGATGTCGGAGGCGCGGATGGCCTTGCCTTCCTCCAGGATCTTCGCGCCTTCGTTGATCATCGGGTAGATGCAGCGCTCCAGGATCTCCTGCTCGGAGACCACGCGGCTGGTCTTGCCCTGCCTGGCGGCAAAGTCGCGGATGATCCCCTCGACGACGGGCGAGGGGATGGCATTGCGCTTCTCGTCGTAGTCGTAGTAGCCCGCGCCGGTTTTCTGGCCGCGGCGGTCCATCTCGCACAACATCTCGCGCAGCGTGGAGCTGCTGGATTTCTCGCGGATCCAGCCCAGGTCCAGGCCGGCCAGGTCGCTCATGGCGAATGGCCCCATCGGGAAGCCGAAGTTGTACAGCACGCGGTCGATGTCCCACGGCAGCGCGCCTGCGAGCACGAGTTTTTGCGCTTCGCGCTGGCGCTGGGCGAGCATGCGGTTACCGACAAAGCCCGGGCACACGCCCACCAGCGCGGCAATCTTGCCAATCTTGCGGGCCAGCTCCATCGACGTGCGGATGACGGGTTTGGAGGTCTTGTCGCCGCGTACCACTTCCAGCAGCTTCATGACGTTGGCCGGCGAGAAGAAATGCAGGCCGATCACGGATTCCGGGCGCGACGTGGCGCGGGCGATCTCGTTGACATCGAGCGCGGAGGTGTTGGTGGCCAGGATGGCACCGGGCTTCACGATCTTGTCGAGCTTGCCGAAGATGTCCTTCTTCACGTCCATGTTTTCATAGACGGCTTCGATGACCAGGTCGGCGTCGGCCAGCTTGCCGAGTTCCAGCGTCGGGGTCAGCAGCGCCATGCGCTTGTCGACCTCGGCGGCGGTGATGCGGCCCTTTTTGGCGGTGTTGTCGTAGTTGGCGCGGATGGTGCGCACGCCGCGGTCCAGCGCTTCTTGCGCGGTTTCCACGATCACGACGGGAATGCCGGCGTTGAGCATGTTCATGGCGATGCCGCCGCCCATGGTGCCCGCGCCGATGATGCCGACCTTCTTCACGTCGATGACCGGTGTGTCGGCTGGCACGTCGGGCAGGTTCCAGACCTGGCGCGAGGCGAAGAAGTAGTAGCGCTGCGCGGCGGATTGCGTGCCGTTCATCAGCTCCAGGAAGAGCTTGCGCTCGACCTTCATGCCTTCGTCGAAGGGCAGGTTGACCGCGGCCTCGATGCAGCGGATGTTGTACTCGGGCGCGTCGAAGCCACGGAACTTGCGGGCGTTGGCGCGGCGGAAGTCGGCAAACAGTTCCGGCTTGCCGCGCGCGGCTTCCACTTTTTCGTTGAGGTCGCGCACCTTGCGCAGCGGGCGCTGATCGGCGTTGACCTGCCTGGCGAAGGCAATGGCGCCGGCGCGCAGCGCGGCGTCTTCGGTCACCAGGTCGAACAAGCCCATCTCGGCGGCGGCGGCCGCGCCGATGTGGGCGCCCGAGGTCACCATGTCGAGCGCCTTGGCGGGGCCGACGATGCGGGGCAGGCGTTGTGTGCCGCCAGCGCCGGGCAGCAGGCCGAGGTTGACTTCCGGCAGGCCGCATTTGGCGGACCTGGCTGCCACGCGATAGTGGCAGACCAGTGCGACTTCCAGCCCGCCGCCCAGCGCGGTGCCGTGGATGGCGGCGACCACCGGCTTGGGCGAGCCTTCGATTGCGGCTTGCACGTCGGCCAGCGAAGGGCCAACCGGCGGCTTGCCGAATTCGGTGATGTCGGCGCCGGCGATAAAGGTCTTGCCCGCGCAGGTCAGGACGATGCCCTTGACGTTGCCGTCGGCGATGGCGCGCTCGACGCCAGCGAGGATGCCGGCGCGGACTGCGGCGGACAGTGCGTTCACCGGCGGCGAGTTGAGCGTAAGGATGGCGATATCGCCTTCCACGGCGAGATCGGCGACTGCGTTGATAGCGGTCATGGGTGTGGACTCCAGTGTGTCGGTGTGTCGTTGTGTCGGTTCAGGTGGCTTGCTGCGAGGGCTGGCGCCCGGCTCAGAAAATCTCGAACAGCCCGGCCGCCCCCATGCCGCCGCCAATGCACATCGTCACGACGCCGAACCTGGCGCCGCGGCGCTTGCCTTCCAGCAGCAGGTGGCCGCTCATGCGCGCGCCGGACATGCCATACGGATGGCCAATGGAGATCGCCCCACCGGAGACGTTCAGGCGCTCGTTCGGAATGCCGAGCGTATCGCGGATATGCAGGACCTGGCTGGCGAACGCCTCGTTCAGCTCCCAGATGCCGATGTCGCTCATCGACAAGCCATGCTGCTTGAGCAGCTTGGGAATGGCGAACACCGGGCCAATGCCCATCTCGTCCGGATCGCAGCCGGCGACGGCCATGCCGCGATACGCGCCCAGCGGCTGCAGGCCGCGGCGTTCGGCTTCCTTGGCTTCCATCAGCACCATGGCGGATGCGCCATCGGACAGTTGCGAGGCATTGCCGGCGGTGATGAAGCTGCCCTCGGCCACGCGTTGCCCATTCTTGAAGACCGGCTTGAGGGCCTGCAGGTCGGCCAGCGTGGTGCTGGGGCGGTTGCCCTCATCCTTGGCCAGCGTGACCTGCTTCTCGCTCACGGCGCCGCTGGCCTTGTCGGTGACCAGCATGGTGGTGGTGATTGGCACGATTTCCGCGTCGAAGCGGCCGGCTTGCTGCGCGGCGGCCGTGCGCTGCTGCGATTGCAGCGAGTACGCATCCTGGGCTTCGCGGCTCACGCCATAGCGCTGCGCCACGATCTCGGCGGTCTCCAGCATCGTCATGTAGATCTGCGGCAGCGTTTGCACCAGCTGCGGGTCCTGCGCGCGGTAGCGGTTGATCTTGTCGTTCTGGACCAGCGAGATCGACTCCAGCCCGCCGCCCACGGCAACCTGCATGCCGTCGACGATGATCTGCTTGGCGGCCGTGGCGATCGCCATCAGGCCGGAGGCGCACTGGCGGTCCATCGACATGCCCGACACCGTGACGGGCAGCCCGGCGCGCAGCAGCGCCTGGCGCGCGACGTTGCCACCCGTGGAGCCTTGCTGCACCGCGCAGCCCAGGATCACGTCGGCGATCTCCGCCGGGTCGATGCCGGCACGCTGCACGGCGTGCGAGATGGCGTGGGCGCCGAGTTCCTGCGCCTGCGTGTTGTTGAAGACGCCGCGATGGGCCTTGCCGATCGGCGTACGTGCGGTGGATACGATAACTGCTTCACGCATGGGAAGTCTCCTGCTGTGTTTTGAGTGAATGCCTAACCGTGGCGATGCGAAACGTCCTTGGCGATGGCCAGGAATGTCTCCAGGTCATCGCGGATCTGCTTTTTGTTGTACTTGCCTACGCTGGTCTTGGGGATGTCCCGCGTGATGGCGACGAGCTTGGGCAGCATCCACCTGGTGATCTTGCCGGTATCGACGCCGTGCACCTTCAGGAAATCGATGACGCTGTCCTCGCTGGCCTCAAAGCCGTTGCGCACGCTGACCAGCGCCAAGGGCTTCTCGCCCCATACCGGATCGGGCACGCCGACCACTGTCGCCTCATGCACGAAATCGGCCATCGCGATCAGGTTCTCCAGCAGTACCGTGGGCACCATTTCCGCGCCGCTGCGGATCACGTCCTTCATGCGGTCGGCGATGGTGATATAGCCCTCGGCATCCACCTTGGCGATGTCGCCGGTGTGCAGCCAGCCGTCTTGCCACAACTCCGCGCTTTTCTCGGGGTTGCGGTAGTACTGCCCGGTCGTCCAGGGCGCGCGCACCACGATCTCGCCGACCGTGTGGTCGTCCTGAGGCACTGGCTTGCCTTTGTCGTCGATGACCTCCACCTCCACGCCAAGAATCGGCAGGCCGGATTTGACCAGCACCGCATCGGTCTCGTCCCGGTCCAGGTGGACCATGGTCTTCTTGATGAACGAGCCAACGATGGTGGGCGCGGTCTCGGTCATGCCGTAGCCCGAACTCATGCGGAAGGTGGGGATCAGGGCTTCCAGCTTGCGCTTGAGCCCGAGCGGCAGCGCGCCGCCGCCCACGCTGACGCGCACCAGGCTGCTGAGATCGTACTTCTTCAGGTCCGGGTATTCGAGCAGCATGGCCGCGATGGTCGCCACGATGCCCACCGACGTCACCTTCTCGCGCTCCACCAGCTCGCAGAAGCCCTGTACGGTAAAGGTCCCGTGAAGCACGATCTTCTGCGCGCTATAGACCGCGACGAAAGGCTGCCCCCAGCCGTGGATGTGGAACATCGGCGTATTCAGCAGCGGCACCGCGCCTTCGCCCAGCCGCGTGCCCAGGCCATCGGCGATATCGTGGTCCGGCGTGTTGCCGATAGCGAGCTGCGCCATCATGTGGATCGTCAGCAGGTAGAGCTGGCGATGCGTGAAGGTGGCGCCCTTCGGCTGGCCCGTGGTGCCGGTGGTGTAGCACAGCGTGGCGTTCACGTCCTCGTGCAGGGCGGGCCACTCGATGGTCTCGGCCTGGCGGGCGATCAGCGTTTCGTACTCGATGATGTTGGGGATGCGGGTCTGCGGCAGCCCCGGCTTGTCCGACATATAGACCACCAGCTCGACCACGTCTTTGATCTGGTCGTAGATGCCTTCCAGCAAGGGCATCAGGGTGTCGTCGACAAACAGGATCTTGTCCTGCGCGTGCCGGATGGTGTAGACGATGTGCTGCGGGGACAGGCGGACATTGATCGGGTGCAACGTGGCGCCAATGCCTGTCACGCCGTAGTACAGCTCCAGGTGGCGGTGGGTGTTGAGCGCCATCGTGGCGATGCGCTCGCCAGGTTCGCCAGGCATGCCGGCTTGCACCTTGAGCTCGCCGCGCAGGCCGTTGGCCAGCTGGGCGACGCGCCGGTACCACTGCATCCAGGTAAAGCGGAAATACTCGCCGGTGGCGGGGTTGCGGTAGACGACGCCGATCTCGTCGGGATACATCCGCACCGGGCGCTTCATGATCGTGGTGAGCACAAGTGGGTAGTGCGTGCTGAATTCCGGATAGGTCCTGAATGTCATCCTGTCTCCTGTTGATCCCTGATCCTGTTGATCCCGATGATCCCGATGTTGGCGCTACGCGTTGCCCTCGCGCTGCGGCCGCGGGCGGCGGCGCGGCTCCTCCACCCGCAGGGCTAGCACAAAGGCGATGCTCATGACCACCATGGCCGCGACGAACACCAGCGAGAAGCGCACCCCCTGCGCCAGCATGCCGCCGAGGATCGGCCCGCACGCCATCATCGTGTAGGTGGCTGTGTCGGACACCGCCAGCAGCATCGGGCGATCGCGCCGGTTGCCGAACTCCAGCGCAAAGTTGTCCGCGGACAGGAAGTAGCCGCCAAAGCTGGCGCCCAGCCCGCAGAACACCAGCAGGAACGCGCCCAGGCTATCGCAGAGCAGCAGCGCGGCGGTGGACAGCACCCACAGCCCGATGCTGCACAGGAACACCAGCCGATAGCCGTGGCGGTCGGCCAGGCGACCCCAGATCAGGTTGCTGGTAGTCTGCGCCAGCAGGTAGGCAATGCTCAGGTAGCCCAGCGTGGCACCCGAGAGCGGCAGATGGCTACCGACATAGATGGCATAGAACGGCACGGCCATCATGCTGAACGCCACCAGCGCGCGGGCCACGAAGAAGCGCACGTAGTGCTTGTCCGCGCGCAGCAGCGCCGGCACTTCGCGCAGGCGCTGGCGAAAGCCCGATTGCACGCGTACATCGTGCAGCATCGGCTCGCGCATGCGGGTCAGCGCGGAGATGCCTAGGCTGGTAAGGACAAAGGCGGCGAGGAAGGTGGTGGCGTAGCCATTGCCGAACACATTGCCGCCAACCAGGAAACGGCCGCCCAGATAGGCCACCGCCGCCGCGATCAGCCCGCCGAGGAAATTGCGGAACGCGCTCAACGCGCCCCGCCGCTCCAGCGGAATGATCTTGGACGTGAGGTAGTTGAAGGTGACGTTCTGCACGCCGTTGAACAGGCCGAACAGCAGCAGGAACCCGGCGGCGGCAGCCAGCGCGCCGTCGCCCGAGAGCAGGAAGGCGGACAAGCCCAGGCCGAGGATCTGCAGGCGCACCAGCCAGCCCACCAGGTAGATCAGCGGCATCACGCGCTGGCGATGCTCGATCTGCGTTGCGCCCCAGATGGAGGACATCGCCATGCCGGCGTACTGCGCGCCAAGCACGCACCCCACCACCAGCTTGGAGCCGGACAGCAGGTAGATGTAGGCCGGCACGAAGGTGGGGGCGGTCACCAGCCGGAAGCCGGTCATGCCCAGCATGCCGTGGACCAGGTAGGCGCGTGCGTTGCGTGGCAGGTGCTGCTGTACGTGGGCGCGGAAGCTGTCCTCCGCCAGTGCGTGCGCATCGCCATGTCCGGCATTTGTGCCACGGGCGGCTTGCGCGGCGAGTTCCGCTTTCATGCCTGAGCGTCTCCACGCATCGCCGCTTGCGCCGCGTAGTGTTGCAGCGCCTGGTCCAGCTCGACCTTCTCCAGCGAGAGCAGCTCTGTCACCGCTTTCAGCCAGTCCGGGCGCTCGCGCGTGCACACGGAGATCGGCTGCGGCGTGTCGGAGTGCTGCGCGGCCAGCATCGCGTAGTTGGCCGCGTAGCTTGGCGGGCGCACGTCGGTTGCCAGGTCGGCGATGGCGTACGGGTCGGGCGGGCCGGTGCGCGTGGTATCCACCACCGGGATATACGGATTGCGTGCCGCGGTGCCGCCACCGGCCAGGCCGGGGCCGTCGCGCAGGATGGCGCCGCGCACCTGCTCCGGGCGCGCGCCGGCCAGCAGCAAGGCGATATAGCCGCCCAGCCCGCGCCCCGCCACGGTCGACGGGCCCAGGTGCGCCAGTGCGATATCCGCGTCCGCCATCAGGAACTCGCAGCTGTAGCCACCGCCGCGCGGAATGTCCGAGAGCCCGTGCCCGGTGAAATCCAGCGCGTGCACCGTGCCGGGCCAGCCGGCGTACTCCGCCGGCAATGTGTCCGGCGATCGCTCGCCCAGCCCGTGCAGCAACAGCAGCGCGGGCCCGCTGCCGGTCTTGAGCGGATGCAGGGCAAGGCGCAGGCGATTGTGGCGCAGGTAGAGGGTCATGAACGGAGGAAGGGCAGGATGCGTTCCGCGGTCTCTCGCGGCCGCTCGATATGGATGAAGTGCCCGGTGTCGGCCATCACCTGTACCTGGGTCGAGGGCGGGAAGTACGGCGCGAGGTCGGCCGCGGTGGCATCCCACCCCATCGGTTCGCGCTCCGTGCCGAAGATGGCCAGCATGGGAATGGGAAAGCCCGGCAGGCGGTCGGTCATCCAGCGCGCGCGCATGGGGCCAAAGCCGGAGGTGCCGATCACCGGGTCGAGCTTCCAGCGCCAGCCGTGCGCATCCTGCCGCGCGCCGAGCGCGGCCAGGTAGCACAGCCACGCATGGGCCAGCCGCGGGTTCATGCGGGCGCGCCGCCGGGCGAGTTCCTCAAGGGTGCCGGGCTTGCGTGCGAGGCCCGGGCTTTGCCGGCGCGTATCGAGCCAGCGCGTGATGATGGGCGCGGTCATCGATTTCTTGTCGCGCACGGCGCTGTCCGCGTGCGGATTGCGAAAGGGCAGGCCATCGATGGCGACAAAGCGGGTGAACCGGTGCGGCAGCGCCTGGATCGCATGCACCAGCAACGAGCCGCCCTTGCTGTGGCCGATGGCGATCAGCGGCTCGCGCGTGACCGAGTCGGCCACCGCCAGCAGGTCCCGCTCGTCCGCGACCCAGCTGTACAGGTCGGCATGCTCGGAGTCGCCGTGGCCACGCTGGTCATAAGACACCACGCGGTAGCCGGCATCGGCCAGCAGCGGCGCGAAGACATCGAAGGTCCGCGCGAAATCCATGGCGCCATGCACCAGCAGGACCGGCGTGGCGTCGATCGCGCCCCACTCATGGACGGCGATGCGGATGCCGTCGGCGCTGACGGTGCGTGAGCGATCCGGCGCCCGGGCACCCGGAAAGGCAGGGATGGCACAGCGCGGCGCGCTGCTGGCCTTGGCCTCCACATTGTCTCCTGGTTGCGCCCCACGGGCGCCGACCGGCTTGGTGTGCTTGCCGGTTTAGTGGTTACGGTATGTTCCCGGGAATGCTATCACATCGGCAGAAAATGCATGATTGGCAGCAATGGTCGGGTGTTTGGCCGTACCACGTTTTCATTTTAGGAAATGGAGTATTGACGTTGCGGGGTCGGGCTTATATAACGAATCCAAACCAAAACAAGACAAGCCAAAAAAAACAGGAGACAAGCGTGGATGACCTGGAAACCTTCCGGCAGGAGGTGCGTGCCTGGCTGGAGGCGCAATGCCCGCCCGAAATGCGGCAGCCCGTGCGCAACGAGGACGACATCTGCTGGGGCGGGCGCAAGTTCCGCTTCCTGTCCGAGGCGCAGCGCCTCTGGCTCGCGCGCATGGGGGGGAAGGGCTGGACGGTGCCGGAGTGGCCGCGCGAGTATGGCGGCGGCGGCCTCTCCCGCGAGCAGGCCAAGGTGCTGCGCCAGGAAATGCAAGCGCTTGGCTGCCGCGTGCCGTTGCAAAGCTTCGGCATCTGGATGCTTGGCCCGGCCTTGCTCCGGTTTGGCTCGGAGGCGCAGAAGCGCGAGCATCTGCCCAGGATCGCCCGCGGCGAGATCCGCTGGTGCCAGGGATATTCGGAGCCCAATGCCGGGTCGGACCTGGCCTCGCTGCAAACGCGCGCGGACGAGCGCGACGATCACTTTGTCGTCAACGGCCAGAAGGTGTGGACCTCGTACGCCGACAAGGCGGACTGGATCTTCTGCCTGGTGCGTACCGACTTTTCGGCACAGAAGCACACCGGCATCAGCTTCTTGCTGTTCGACATGGAAACGCCGGGCGTGACGGCGCGGCCCATCGTGCTGATTTCCGGCAAGTCGCCGTTCTGCGAGACCTTCTTTGACGATGTAGTGGTGCCGCGCGCCAACCTGGTGGGCGAGCAAAACGGCGGCTGGGCCATCGCCAAGTACCTGCTGACCCATGAGCGCGAGATGATCAGCGGCATCGGCGGGCGCGGCCAGCGCCCGCCGATGGGCAAGCTGGCGCGCGACACGCTCGGCCAGAACGAGCGCGGTGAAGTCGACGCGCCCATGCTGCGCGCGCAGATCGCCACCTTCGAGATCGATGAAGCGGCATTCGCCCTGGCGGGGGAGCGCGCGCTGGACCTGGCCCGGCAGGGCGAGGGCATCGCCGCGTTCTCGTCGGTGCTCAAGTACTACGGGTCGGAGCTGAACAAGCGGCGCTATGAGTTGCTGATGTCGATTGGGGGCAGCGAGGCCCTGGAGTGGGAGAGCGAGCGCAGCAACGACGGTGCCACCGCGCGCGGCTGGCTGCGCAGCAAGGCCAACTCGATCGAGGGCGGCACGAGCGAAGTGCAGCTCAACATTGTTGCCAAGCGCCTGCTCGGCCTGCCCGGCGTCTGACCGCCCCAACTCCACGCTTGAATGCTCAGGGACCGACTATGGCAATCGTATTGAATCAGACCCAGGAGATGCTGCGGGACAGCGCCCTGGCATTCCTGCGCGAAAGCGCACCCATCCCGATGCTGCGCAAGCTGCGGGACACCCGGGACAACACCGGCTTCTCGCCCGCCCTCTGGCGGGAGTTTGCCGAACTGGGCTTTGCCGGCGTGCTGATCCCCGAGCAGTATGGTGGCAGCGAGCTCGGCGTGGTGGAGGCGGGCGTCCTGATGGAGGCGCTTGGCCGCACGCTGGCCCCCACGCCGTTTTTCTCCACCGCCTTGCTGGGCGCTTCGTTGATTTCCCGCGAAGGCAGCGCAGCGCAGAAGGCGCATTTCCTGCCCGCCATCGCGGCTGGCAAGCACCTGACCGCGCTGGCGATCGACGAGGGCGCGGCGCACCGTCCGGAGCGCCAGGCGCTCGCCGCCGTGCAGCAGGACGGCGGGTTCGTGCTCAATGGCGCCAAGGTCTTCGTCATCGACGGACATATTGCCGATACGCTGATCGTGGTGGGCCGCACCAGCGGCAACGCCGACGACCGTGACGGCGTCACGCTCTTCCTGGTGCCGCGCGGCGCCGATGGCATTACCGTGGAGCGCACCGTGATGGCGGATGCCCGCAATGCCGCGCGCGTGCAGTTCCGGGATGTGCGCGTGGCGGCGGACGCGGTGCTGGGTGAGGCCGGTAGCGGCGCGGCCGTGCTTGAGCACGCGCTCGATATCGCCCGCGCGGCGCTGGCGTCCGAGCTGGTCGGCATTGCCGACGAAGCCTTCGAGCGCACGCTGCAATACCTGAAAGAGCGCAAGCAGTTCGGCAAGATCATCGGCGAGTTCCAGGCGCTGCAGCATCGCGCCGCCCACCTGTTCAGCGAGATCGAGATCACGCGCGCGGCGGTGCTGCGCAGCCAGCAACTGCTAGACGACGGCCCGGCACAGCCAATCGCGCTGGTATCCGCGGCCAAAGCCCGCGCCGGGTCCACGGCGATGCTCGCGGTGCAGGAGGCCGTGCAGATGCACGGCGGCATTGGCATGACCGACGAGTTCGAGATCGGCTTCTACATGAAGCGCGCCTGCGCCGCGCAGATCCTGCTCGGCGACACCAATTTCCACGCCCAGCGCTGGGCGATCTTGCGCGGCTACTGAGCGCCGCAACGCACCATCTTCAACCGTGTTTGCAGGCCGTCCACGCGCAGGCGCGGCGCCTGCGCTCGCCCTCGCGTTTCCCGCCGCGCGTTTGCGCCGCACAAGCGGCCCGCCACGGCGGCGCCGACCTAGGTAAATCCACTAGACATTCAAGGGTCAGTTCGGTTGTCATGAATTAGAACTATGGGTATGCTGAATGGGCTATCTGCACAAACAGCAGCTCGGTGGAAGCCTCCCAGGGATACTTCCTTGATCGCACCAGATATCGCTTGATTTACGTGTTCAGCGATGCTTGTCTGGTGTGTTTGGCGACCACGCGAAGCACCGAACAGGAGACGGCATGGTCGGGGCGGCATTCTTTATCGTATCCACGGTATCTTTTTTAAGGGCATACGGCGTGGCCCGGATTGGCGTCACGGAAGCGGGCGCGCCATGAGTGCCTACATCCTGCGCCGCCTGCTGGCGCTGCTGCCCACGCTGCTGTTCGCCAGCCTGATCGTCTTTGTGATCGTGCGCATGGTGCCGGGCGATGTGGTCGACCTGATGCTGAGCCAGAACGACATCAGCGCCGACACCAAGAGCCGCGAGGACCTGATCCGCGCGCTGGGCCTGGACCAGCCGATGTGGTTCCAGTACGTCCACTGGGTCGGCAACATCGTGTTGCACGGGGATCTCGGCCAGTCGCTGTGGCAGGGTGAGCCGGTGCTGAAGATGGTGCTGGCGCGCATGCCCGCCACCTTCTCGCTGGGCGCGCTTGCCCTGTTCGTGGCGCTGTCGGTTGCGTTGCCCGTGGGCGTGCTCTCGGCGATCCGGCAGGACACCGCGGCCGACTACGTGGCGCGCTCGTTTTCCATCCTGATGCTGGCAGTGCCCAGCTTCTGGATGGGCACGATGATCATGGTGTTTCCTTCCGTGTGGTGGGGCTGGTCGCCCGAGGTGCGCTACGTTCCCTTCCTGGAGGACCCGCTCCAGCACATCAGCAACATGCTGGTGCCCGCCATCATCCTTGGCATGGCACTGTCGGCCATCACCATGCGCATGACGCGCACCATGATGCTGGAGGTGCTGCGCCAGGACTACATCCGTACGGCCTGGGCCAAGGGCTTGAACGAGCGCCTGGTGATCCTGCGCCATGCGCTGCGCAACGCGCTGATTCCGGTGGTGACGCTGATCGGCCTGCAAGCGCCGCTGCTGATCGGCGGGGCCGTGGTGATCGAGCAGATCTTCGCGCTGCCGGGCATGGGGCTGCTCCTGCTGGACGCCGTGAACCAGCGGGACTATCCCGTGATCACCGGCGTGTTCCTGGTGGTCGGGGTGGCCGTCATGCTCATCAACCTGCTCGTGGACCTGAGCTACGGGCTGTTCGACCCGAAAGTGAGGCATCGCTGATGGCACGTCCGATCGCAAACGCCCCGGCGCTCAAGACGGCGCAAGCCGTCCCTGCCGCGCCGCCGATGTCTGGCCCGGGCCGGCTCGGGTCAGCCTTCGCACTGGTGGGTCGCCTGTTGCGCGAGAAGCCGCTGGGCGCCGCCGGCGCGGTGATCTGCATGATCTTCCTGTTCTGCGGCGTCTTTGCCGACTGGCTGGCGCCTTATGGCGTCAACGAGATCAGCATGATGAAGCGGCTGCAGCCGCCGTCATGGGCGCACCCCTTCGGCACCGACAACCTCGGGCGCGACATGCTCTCGCGCTGCCTGTACGGCGCGCAGCTCTCGGTCATCATCGGGCTGTCGGCCGCCACGCTGGCTACCGCCATCTCGGTGCTGATCGGCATCCTGACCGGCTACCTGGGCGGCAAGTTCGACCTGATCGTGCAGCGCATGGTGGATGCGTGGATGAGCTTTCCTGACCTGGTGATCCTGATCGTGGTGGTGTCCGTGCTCGGCCCGGGCAGCTGGCAGATCATCGGCACGCTGGGCTTGCTGCTGGGCGTGGGCGGCTCGCGCATCATCCGCAGCGCGGTGGTCTCGGTGCGCGAGAACATGTATGTGCATGCCGCGCAGTCCATGGGTGCCTCCACCGGCCGCATTCTCTGGCGCCATATCCTGCCCAATGTGCTGCCGCCCATCATCGTGCTGTTCACCACGCGCGTGGGCACCGCGATCCTGGCCGAGTCCGGCCTGTCCTTCCTCGGGCTGGGCGTGCCGCCGCCCGCGCCGACCTGGGGCGGCATGCTCTCGGGCAACGGCCGCACCTTCATGTTCCAGGGGCCCTGGCTGGCCTTGGCCCCCGGCATCTGCCTCACCGTTGTCGTCTATGCCATCAACGTCTACGGCGACGCGCTACGTGACCTGCTCGACCCGCGCATGCGCGGGTCGCGATAACCAACAACGAGGGATGACGATGGAGGGACGCGGCTTGAACCGGACAATATCTTCAGTGGTGGCGGGCGTGGCGCTGGCGCTTGCCGCCGGCGCGGCCTGCGCGCAGGCCGAAGCGCCGAAGTACGGCGGCAATCTCGAGATCGGCTCCATGTATCCCACCATCTCCGCCTTGTCGTGGGACCTGGCCGACTGGAACTGGAAGCAGAACTACGACACCGGCCAGGTCTACGAACAGCTCTTTGTCGCCGACCTTTCCAAGGCCAGGCGCAATGGCGGCAAGTATCCGTTCCAGGCCGATGCGTGGCTGCCGGAGGACGCGATTCGCGGCGAGCTGGCCGAGAGCTGGAAGTGGGTCGACCCGCTGACGCTCGAAGTCAAGCTGCGCAAGGGCGTGAAGTTCCCCGCCAAGGCGGGCGTGATGGAAGAGCGCGAGCTGGTGGCCGACGACGTGGTCTTCAGCTACAACCGCCAGAACACCAGCGCCAAGAAAATCCCCACGTATTACGACCACCTCAACAAGGTGGAGGCAACGGACAAGTACACCGTGGTCTTCCGCTTCAAGGAGTTCAACGCCGAATGGGATTACCGCTTCGGCTGGGGCTACTACTCCGGCATCATGCCCAAGGAAGTGGCGGCGGCCGGGGCCGGCAACTGGAAGAATGTGAACGGCAGCGGGCCGTTCCTGCTGAGTAACTTCGTCCAGGGCACCGCCAGCACTTACACGAAGAACGAGCAATACTGGGATAGCGACAAGATCGCTGGCAAGGACTACAAGCTGCCCTTCGTCGACAAGGTCGTGCTGCGCACCGTCAAGGACGAGTCCACCCGCAACACCATGCTGCGCACCGGCAAGCTGGATGTGCTCGAGTCTGTCCGCTGGACCGCGGTCGATGAGCTCAAGAAGAATGCGCCGGCGCTCAAGTGGTCGCGCTGGCTGTCGACCAACGGCCAGTACGTGGCGCTGCGCGTCGATACCAAGCCGTTCAACGACCTGCGCGTGCGGCGCGCGCTGAACATGGCGGTCAACAAGCAGGAGATCGTCAAGCAGTTCTATGGCGGCAATGCCGAACTGTTCGCCTACCCGCAGCATCCGGATTACGCCGGCTACTTCGAGCCGCTGAGCGCCATGCCGGATTCGGTGAAGGAGCTGTTTGCCTACAACCCGGACAAGGCGCGCAAGCTGCTGGCCGAGGCGGGCTACGCGAAGGGCTTCACCTTCAAGGTGCAGGTATGCGCCTGCCAGCCGGAGCACCTGGAGCTGCTGCCGCTGATCGGCGCCTACCTGGAGCAGGTTGGCGTGCGCATAGAGATCCAGCCGATGGAGTACGGCGCGTTCCTGTCGGCCATGACCACCAAGACCAATGCGCCCGGCTACCTGATGAGCAATGGACATACCAACCCCACCACCACGATCCGCAAGAGCTTCGTGAAGGGCCAGGTCTGGAACGCCGCGCAGTGGGGCGACGCCAAGTACGAGCAGCGCGTGAACGAAGCCTTCCAGATGCGCGACCTCGGCCGCCGGCAAGAGGCCTTGCGCTCGCTGACGCGCGATGTGCTCGCGGATGCGCCGTATATCTGGTTGCCGACCCCTTACGTGTACACCGCATGGTGGCCCTGGGTGAAGAACTACAACGCCGAGCTGCGCGCGGGCGCGGTCCGTCCCGGCCCGATCTACGCGCGGATGTGGGTCGACCAGGACATGAAGAAGAAGATGGGGTTCTGATTTCCTTGCTACCACCTTGCTCCACGCTTGTCCCTTTCAAGGAGGCCCGCATGACGCAGCCCATCCTGCAGGTGAACCAGCTGACCACGCGCTTTCGCACCGACCGGGGCGTGGTCACGGCGGTGGACCAGGTCTCGTTCGATGTCGCCCCCGGCGAGACACTGGCCATCGTCGGCGAGTCCGGCTCGGGAAAAAGCGTCACCGCGCTATCCATCCTGGGCCTGATTCCCAGCCCGGCGGGCCGCATCGAATCGGGCGAGATCCGCTTTGACGGGCAGGACCTGCTCCAGCTCAGCCCGGCAAGAATGCGTGCGATCCGCGGCAACCGGATCGCGATGATCTTCCAGGAGCCGATGTCGTCGATGAACCCGGCGCTCACCGTGGGCAAGCAGATCGCCGAGCCGATCAACCTGCACCAAGGCATGCCGTGGAAGACCGCCCTGGGCATCGCCGGCGAGCTGCTTGGCAAGGTGCAGATCCCCGAGCCGCAGAGCCGGCTGGGCGCCTATCCGCACCAGTTCTCGGGTGGCATGCGCCAGCGCGCCATGATCGCCATGGCGCTGGCCTGCAAGCCGCAGCTGATCATCGCGGACGAACCCACCACCGCGCTCGACGTCACAGTGCAAGCGCAAATCCTCGACCTGCTCAAGGACCTGGCCAGCCAGTCCGGTACGGCACTGGTGCTCATCACGCACGACCTGGGCGTGGTGGCCCGCTATGCCGATCGCGTGGCCGTGATGTACGGCGGCCGCATGGTCGAGACCGCCACGGCTCGTGAGCTCTACGGCCATCCCGCGCACCCGTACACGCGCGGGCTGATGGCATCGGTGCCGCGCATCGACGGCGATACCCGCCAGCCGCTGGTGCCCATCGACGGCCAGCCGCCCGACCTCACCGCGCTGCCGCCAGGGTGCGCCTTCATGCCGCGGTGCAAGCTCGCTACCGATCAATGCGGCCTGTCGCGCCCCGCGCTGCGTGCCGTGCGTCCGAATCACTTCAAGGCATGTTTCCTCCATGACCATGACCACCACTGAAGCACGGGCAGAGCCCGCCGCGCGCCAGCACGGCAAGATCGGCGACGAGATCCTGCGCGTCGAGGACCTCAAGGTGCATTTTCCCGTGACCCAGGGCGTCTTCATCAAGCGGCAGGTGGGCTCGGTCAAGGCGGTGGACGGCGTATCGTTCACCCTCAGGCGCGGCGAGACACTGGGCCTGGTCGGCGAAAGCGGCTGCGGCAAGTCCACGACCGGCCTCGCCATCATCAAGATGCTGGCCGCCAGCGGCGGACGGATCGCCTTCGATGGCGACGACTTCGCTACCTTCAGCAAGGCGCAGGAGAAGAACTTCCGCCGCAGCGTGCAGATGGTCTACCAGGATCCGTTCGGCTCGCTGAACCCGCGCATGAAGGTCTGCGACATCATCGGCGAGCCGCTCGAAGTGCACGGCATGGCCAACGACCGCGAGCACTATCGCGCCCGCATCGCCGAGCTGCTGCAGATGGTCGGCCTGCTGCCCTATATGGCGGACCGCTACCCGCACGAGTTCTCCGGCGGCCAGCGCCAGCGCATCGGCATTGCCCGCGCGCTGGCGGTCGAACCCAGCCTGATCGTTTGCGATGAACCCGTCTCCGCGCTGGACGTATCGATCCAGGCGCAGGTGGTCAATGTGTTCATGGAGCTGCAGCGGCGGCTCGGGCTGACCTATATCTTCATTGCGCACGACCTGGCCGTGGTGCGCCACATCAGCGACCGCATCGCCGTGATGTACCTCGGCCGCATCGTGGAGATCGCCGGGCGCGACGAGCTATATGCGAATCCCCGGCATCCCTACACCAAGGCGTTGCTGTCCGCCGTGCCGGTAGCGAGCGTCGAAGCCGAGGAAAGGCGCCAGCGCATCGTGCTCAAGGGCGAAGTGCCAAGTCCGCTGAACCCGCCATCCGGCTGCCGCTTTCACCCGCGCTGCGCGCAGGCAACGCAGCGCTGCAGGGTGGAGGATCCGGTGCTGAGGGAGCGGGGAGGTGGGCAGATGGTGGCTTGCCATCTGGAGGGCCTTGAGGGATGACGCGGGAAGCGGGGAGCCAGGCCTTGGTGCATCGAAGCGCATCAGGCGCATCAAAGAGCATCAAGGCGAATACTCGCGCTCACTGCCCTGAAAATATCCCCAGGAACAAAGGCCGGATAAACAAATCCGCCGCGTTCTCCCCGGATGCATCCGGCACCCACCGCCGCAACTCCACCGCGGCATTGATCATCCCATTCACCTGCAACGAAGCAATCGACTGATCCAGCGCCCGGATCGACCCGTCCTGCATCCCTTGTACGAGGAACCGCGCAAACCGCGCCGACAGCCGGTTCATCGTCAGCATCTTCTCCTTGCGCATCTCCTCGGGCAGCGCGCCGTAGATAGTCAGCCGCAGCAACGGCCCCTGGTTGGAGAACTGATAGCTGACCAGCGCGCGCGCGATCGCGCACAGCTTGTCCCAGCCGGTGCCCGGGCCGTCTTCCACTTTCGACTGCGCATCGCGGATCACCGCGAACATGCGGTCGAAGCAGGCGGAGATCAGGTCGTCCTTGTTTTCGTTGTGGTGATAGAAGGCCCCCTTGGTGAGATTCAGCCGCGCGGAGATGCGATCGGCGGAAGCGCCCCGATAGCCCAGTTCGTTGAGCAGTTCCGTTGCGGCGCGCAGGAAGGCTTCCTGCGTGGTTTCGGCCACCGGGATTGGGGGCGTCCCGGCGGGGGCGCTGTCCCATTGCGATGACGGTGACGCAAAACCGTTGAGCAGGATATCCACGACGGTATCCGCCACCTTCGGATAGTCCTCCGGCTCATAGCGCTCCACCCATGTCATCGCGCCGCTGGTCAGCGACAGCAGCAAGTGCGCCGCCGCGCTCAGGGCACTGCGTTGCGCCGGGTCCTTGGGTGTGTCGCTGCGCAGCAGCTTGCGGATGCGCCGGAACATGTCCGTGTAGGCCGCGAAGGCGACGTCCGCGTGGGTGTCGGGCAGCGAGCGGATCTCGCGAAAGCTCATCAGCTCGGGGCGCTCGCCGGTTGCCGTCCTGGCCAGCCGCTGGAAAAAAAGCGCGATGAAGCGGCGCACCCTGGCCTGCGGCAGCGGCTCGCCGGCCGTGGCGTCGGCGATGCCCGCGATTTCATCGATGGTGCGCATCAGGCACGCCACCACAAGGTCTTCCTTCTTGCGGTAGTAGTAGGTGATGCTGTTGGTGCTCAGGCCGACTTCTTGCGCCACGTCCGAGAGCGTGGCGCCGCGCAAGCCCTTGCGGTTGAACAGCCGGGCAGCGGCATCGAGGATCGCCTCGCGTTTTTCCACGTACCGGCGTGTCGGGCGGGCTTGCGCTGTTTCCTTGAGCATGAGGCGAGATATCTGCGATGGTTGGCCGGGAGCGCGGATTATAGAGGTGGCCCGCGCGGGTTGAGGCTGTGCCGAGTCTACCATCGCGCCGGCCTGCCATTTTAGATGCTCACCCGTTGTCCGGCTCCGCCGCGATGCCGGCCACCTTCGTGCCATTGAGCACGGGTTCGATACGGTGCCAGCTGGTGGCTTGCTGGAATGCGGCGCAGGCGTCAAGCAGGGTACCTTCGGCCCAAGGCCTGCCGATCAGTTGCAAGCCCACGGGAAGGCCGTCGGGCGTGAATCCCACTGGCAGCGACACGGCAGGCAGGCCGAGATAGCTGATGCAGCGGTTGGCGCGCAGTAGCGAGGTTGTCACGCGCACCGCTTGCGCGGCGTCTTGCGCCACGGAGGCGATCCGCGGCGTTGGCACGGCAACGCTGGGTGCCACCAGCACATCGCACGCCGAGAAGACGTGATCGACAAAGCGCCGCAGCGCCAGCGGCCGGTAGGCCAGGGCACGCGCGTAATCGTCGGGGCCGGCCGCCAGCGCCGTCTCCAGCCGCAGCCGCGTGGCACGGGCCAGGCGATCCGCGTGGCTACGCAGGCGCTCGCCGTGGAGCGCTATCGCTTCGCGCCACGTCACCACGGTGGCCGCGGTATCGCAGGCCTCCACGCCGGGCGCGGTCTGCTCATGCAAGCTGGCGCCCAGCGACTCGAACGCTAGCAAGGCGCGGGCAATCACCGAGGCGCCGTCGTCATGCGTTACCTCGAAGAACGGGTGCCGGGCAATGCCGATGCGCAGGCCGGCCAGCGGACTGCGGAGGTCGCTGATGCGATCGAACGTGGTGGCCTGTGCCGCCGTTGGCTCCAGCGCGTCGAGCACCGCCGCGCAATCCCTGGCGGTCCGGGCGATGATGCCGAGCGTGTCCTGCGACGGCGACAGCGGGACCGCGCCGCGCGTGCAGAGGCGGCCCCAGGTGGGTTTCAGGCCGACCACCCCGCACATCGACGCTGGGATGCGGATCGAGCCACCGGTGTCCGCTGCGATGGCGAACGGCACCGCGCGCGCCGCGACCGCCGCCGCCGCGCCACCCGACGAGCCGCCGGTGATGTAGCGCGGATCCCACGGGTTGCGGCAGTGGCCATAGTGATCGTTCAGGCCGGTGGCGCCGTAGCTGAGCTCGTCGAGCGCGGTGGCGCCCAGGCCGATCGCGCCGGACAGGTGCAGGGCTTCGAGCACGGCTGCCGGCCTTCGGGCCGCTGCCGGATCGTCGATCAGGTCGTCGATCAGGTCGTCGAACAAGGAACCCGCGCGCGGCGGCCGGACGGGGTCGGACAGCACGTCCTTATGCGCGAACGGGATACCCCAGAGGGGTGCCTGGGCAGCGCCGGCCGCGCTGTGCGTCTCCAGCTGGATGGCGCGGGCGAGCGCGCCTGCGTCGTCCAGCGCGGCAAAGCAATGCGTGGCGGCGTGCGCCGCCGCGGCCCGCCGCAGGCAGGCTTGCACCAGCGCGGAGGGTGACAGGCGCCGGTGGGCCAGCGCCATGCGCAACTCGGCAACGCTCAGGAGGGTGGGGTCGCTCATTGTCCTCCTAGCGCGCGGTGGCGCACTGCCGCAGCCAATGCGTGTACGGCCATGGCTGCGCTGCAAGTTCCGCGTCGCCCGCCGGCAAGGCACGGACGGCTTGCAGCAGCGGCGCGGCCGCAGCCGCGATCTCGTCGCAGCGGCCACCATCCAGCCGCAGCCCGAGATCCGCCGCGCGCTGCATCACCTGCGCCGCCAGGTCTGCCAATGCTGCCGGTGCTGCCAATGTCTCCAGCTCAGACATGCCCGTACTTGGCCAGCGCATCGGCCAGGCTGAGCCCCTGCTGCAGTTCCACGCGGATGCTGCGCTCCTGCTCGGTCAGGCGCTCCGCCTCGAGCAGCACGGTGTCGACCACTTCGTGCGGGATCACCAGCACGCCGTCTTCGTCGCCCAGCACGAAGTCGCCCGGGCGCACCTGCACCCATTGCGAGGTGGCGCCACGGATGCTCACCGGCACCTGCCATCCGTTGACCTTCCAGCGGGCAATCGACTGCACCGGCGTGCGGTAGCGCGCGAACACCGGGAAAGCTTGCTCGGCGATCCAGCGGATATCGCGAATGCCGCCATCGATCAGCGAGCCGACGCAGCCGCGCTCTTTCATGCCAATGGCGATCAGCTCGCCGAAGTAGCAGACGCCTTCGCCGTCGCCGCTCCAGACCGTGACGTCGCCGGCGGACACGCCCGCGCAGGCCTTCATCTTGTCCGGGTCGCCGCCGAGCGCGTACGGCGACATCTGGCCGCGGATGGTGTAGGCCCAGCCGGCCAGCTTGCCACCATTGGCGGGGAACGGCGTAAAGGCGGACGAGAGGCCCTGGTCGAACAGGCCGAGCGTGTCGAGCACGTCGGCAACGTTGGAGGTATCGACCAGCAGGAATCGCTGGCGGATCGTCTCGCGCTCGGTGGCGCTGCGGGCTACGTGGGTGGTTTCCATGCTGTGCTTCCTCGGGAGATAAGTGATCAGATGCTCGGGATCATGCCGCCGTCGACGCGCACGACGGAGCCGGTGACAAAGGCGGCGCGCTCGCTGGCCAGGAAAGCCACCACGTCGCCGTACTCCTCGGGCCGGCCGTAGCGCCGGGCTGGAATCGTCCCGGTGCTGGCCGCCACGATGTCTTCATAGGTCTTGCCCTCGCGCCTGGCGCGGGCTTCGTCCAGCGCGCGGATGCGGTCCGTGGCGATGCGCCCGGGCAGCACCACGTTGACGCAGATGCCGTCGGCGGCTACCTCGTTGGCCAGCGTCTTCGACCAGCCCAGCAACGCCATGCGCAATGTGTTGGACATGCCCAGGTTGGGAATGGGCGCGACCACGCCGGACGAGGTGCTGGTGATGATGCGGCCCCAGCCCTTGCGCTTCATGGCCGGCAGCAGCAGGTCCGTGAGATGCATCAGCGACAGCACCATCGATTCGAACTGCTTGCGCCACTGCTCCGGTGCGACTTGCGCGGCCGTGGAAGGGGGCGGCCCGCCCGAGTTGTTGACCAGGATGTCCGGGTCGCCCAGCGTGCTCCTGACCTGCTCCACCATGGCCGTCACGCTCGCCAGGTCGGCAAGATCGGCGCGCACGCCGAAAGCCTGCCCGCCGGCCGCGCGGATGCGGGCCACCGTATCGTCCAGTGCCTCCTGGTTCTGGTCCGATACGGCAACCACGGCGCCTTGCGCCGCGAGCGCCAGCGCAATGGCCGAGCCGAGCCCGCCGCCCGCCGACATGACCAGCGCGACGCGCCCCTTGATGCCTAGATCCATGTTGTTGCTCCTTGATGGTTTTCAGGTGCCCACGCGCAGCGGGCTGCGCAGCTTGCGCAGTACGGCCAGCACGCTCTGCGCCGTGATGCGGCCGGTCTTGGGGTTTTCCGTGGGAATGTTCTGGATGCTCATGGAGAACGACGCGGCATCGGAGTCCACCACGATCTCGTGGGTGTTGCGGGTCAGCGCCGGGTCCGCCCAGATTTCCAGGTGGGTCTTGTCCGGGCCGACGCCGGCCAGCGCCAGCGCAACCACCACGTTGAGGTTGGCGGGGAAGCCCTTGGCGGCCTCGCGGGCGGTGCCGGAGAAGATCTGGATCGGCGCCGTCACGTCGTCGATGTTGATGTTGTTCTCCACCAGGAACGGCGCCCCAACCAGGCCACGCACCGGCTTGCGCGTGATCATGCGCACGGAGTGGATGACGCCCTCCGATGCCGCCGTCACCGCATCCAGGCCCAGCAGCGCGCCGGTCGGCACGATGATCTGGCCGCCGTGCTCGCGTGCCAGGTCCACCAGGTCCATGCGGTCAAGCAGCGCCCCGCAGCTGAGCACGATCATGGTCTTGCCCGCGCGCAGCACCGGCTCGGCGATCTCGCCGACGAGTTCCGCCGGCGCGCATTCGATCACCACGTCCGCCAGGCCGGCCAGCTCGCCGAGCCCGACGATGGCCACCTCGTTGCGCAGGCCCTGCAGCGCTTGCGCCGCCTTTTCCTTGTCGCGCACTGCCACCGCCGTCAGCCGCAGGCCGAAGACGCCGGCATCGAGTTGCTTGACGAGCTTCTTGCCGACCGCGCCGAACCCGGCGATGCCGACCCGCAGTTCTTTGTCGAATGACATTGTGTGATCTCCTGTTTGATGAACTTGTTGTTTGGTTCGGCTCAGGCGTCTTGCGCAGGCAGGCCGATGTAGTGCTGCGCAATGGCGCCGGTGGTGGTCAGCCAGATCTGGTTGCGATGGCGCAGGATGTGCTCCATCGCCCGGCGGAACTGCCGCAGCCGGTAGGGCTGGCCGACCAGGAAGGCGTGGATGGAGATGCCATAGACGAGCGGCTGCTCCACGCTTTGCTCCAGCATCTCGTCGAAGTTGTCGATGATGATGTCGGCGAACTCGCTCGCGGTGGCGTCGTGCAGTGCGATGGCGGGGATATCGTTGACCTCGTGCGGGTAGGGGATGCTCAGCAGGCGGCCGCCGCGCGTGTTGATCCACACCGGCTGGTCATCCATTGGCCAGTCGAGGATGTAGCGGTAGCCGGCCTCCTGCAGCAGGTCGGGCGTGACGTTGCTGGGATTGACGCCGGGGCTGAGCCAGCCCGCGGGCGGCTTGCCCTCGTGGTGGGCGATGGCTTCGGTCACCTCGCGGATCAGCTCGCGCTCCTCGGCTTCGGAGAAGTTGTTCTGCTGCTCCGAGTTGGTGCGGCCATGGCCCAGGATCTCGTCGCCGCGCTTGCGCAGCGCGTCGATCACCTGCGGGCAATGCGCATAGCATTCGGCGTTGAGCAGCACCGACAGCGGGATGCCGAGCTTGTCGCACAGCGCGATGATGCGCCACACGCCAACCCGGTTGCCGTACTCGCGCCAGCCCCAGTTGTAGGTATTGGGGTGCGGGATGCCGGGGGAATAGGAGATGCCGCCGCCGGTGTTGTAGGCGAAGTGCTCCAGGTTCAGGCACAGATGCACCGCGAGGCGCTTGCCGCCGGGCCAGTCGAATTGCGGGCGATCGACGATGGGCGAATAGGGAAATCTGTCGTGAGAAGCAAGCATGGCGTTATTGACCTGGCTGGATGCGTGAGTTTGAGTAAGGCGGAATCGAATGGTGGCGCTGCGTCACGGACGATAGTCCTTCGGCGCGGTCACCAGGGAAAGGTCGAGCGTGGCGAGATTGTCGCGCGTGGCCAGGATGGACGGCGTGCGCACGACTGCTGTCGTGCTCTCCTTGCGGGCGGCGGCCACCGCCTGCCTGAGCGCCTCGCGGCCCTGCGTGACGATCTGCTGCACGGACGAGCAGGCCAGCTCGCCGTTCTGCAGCATCTGCTGCGCGGTGGGGCTGAGGTTGGAGGCACTGATCTTCACGCCTTCGCGGTGGGCGGACTTGACCGCCAGCGCCGCGCCCGCCGCCGAGTCATCCACCGCGGAATAGATGCCGTTGAGCTCGGGAAAGCGTTGCAGCCAGTCGTCCACCAGGTTGATGGCGCCGTTTCGCGTGACCGCGCTGCGCGACTCCGCGACCACCTTGATGCCGGGGTATTCCGCCTTGATGGTTTCCAGGAAGCCCTGGCGCCGCAGGTCGGCCCAGGTTTGCCCTTGTTGCTGGGAGATCATGCCCACCGCGCCCTTGCCGTTGAGCGACTTGCCAAGGCACTGCGCCTGCAGGCGGCCCATGTCGTAGTGGTCCGCGCTGATCCTGGAGGCCAGCTTGTCGCTGCTGGGCACGCTGGAGAGGCCCACCACCGGGATGCCCTTGCCAATGGCATGCTCCACCGCGCCGCGGATGGCATCGCCGTTGGTGGCGCCGACGACGACGGCGTCGACCTTGCGCTGTACGAGGTCCTGCAATTGCGAGATCTGGATGTTGACGTTGGCATCGCCGCCAGCGTTGAGCTTGACCAGCGCAACGCCGAGCTTCTTCGCTTCATCCTCCACCCCGTAGGTCATGGAGATCCAGAACGACGATGACAAGTCCGGCGTGGCGTAGCCGATCGTCAGCGCTTTCTGCGCCATGGCCGGCCCGCATGCCAGCAGGGCGCCTGCCAGGGCGACGGCGGCCCGCAGCCGGGGAATGCTGATTCGCTTCATGATTCAAGCTCCTGTTCGATGTCGTTGCAGTGAAGGTAAGGTAAGGTAAGGTAAGGTAAGGTAAGGGTTCAGCCCTGGCGCGATCCCACCCTGCGCATCAGGTATTCGAGCAGGCCTGCGGATACGATGACCGCGCCCAGTACGATCTCGGAGGCAAAGGGCGAGGTGCCTAGCAGGTTCAGCCCGTTGAGCAATGCCTGGATGAACAGGGTGCCCACCATCACCTGCCACACGGCGCCCTTGCCGCCGCTCAGCGCCACGCCGCCGATCACGCACGCGGCAATGGCTTGCAACTCCATGCCCGCGCCGTCGACCGCCACCGCTGCGCCGCTGCGCGCCAGCAGGAACACCGCCGCCAGCCCGGCCAGCGCGCCGCACAGTCCATAGGCCAGCACGCCGGCGGTGCGCACGGGCACGCCTACCAGCAAGGCCGCATCGGGATGGCTGCCGATCATGTAGAACCAGCGGCCGAGTGGCAGGCGCGCGCACAGCAGCCAGGCCAGCGCCGCCACCGGCGCGGCCAGCCACACCATCGCCGGCACACCTAGCCATGCCCCGTAGGCCAGCGACTGGATCACCGTCGCGGGCGGCAGCGGCACCGCATCGACGCCACCGGAGACGATGGTCGATATGCCGCGCACGATCAGCGTGGCGCCCAGCGTGACGACGATCGGCTCCATGCGGCGGCAGGCGATCAGGTAGCCATTGCAAAGCCCCACCGCCAGCCCGGCGCCCGTGCCCAGCAGGATGGCGGGCGCTTCGCCCAACTGCGCGGCCGTCTGCGCGATCACGATGGACGACAGCACCGCCACGGCGCCCACCGAGATATCGAAGCCGCGCGTGACCACCACCAGCATCTGCCCGAGCGCGAGCAACAGCAGCACGGCACTTTGCGAAACGATGTTGGCCAGGTTGTCCGAGGTGGCGAAGCCGGGCGAGATCACGCCCATCACCAGCCACAAGCCCGCGCAGGCGAACAGGCCGGTGGATTTGCGCAGCGCGGGCACGGAGCGCGGCGAGAACGCTGAGAGGGCGGCGCCGGTGCGAGCGTGCAGGGACATCAGTCGTTGCGTGTTCATGTTCATGCGCTCAAGATGCGTTGGCAGGAAGGCTGGGCAGCGGGCGCGCGCGCAGTGAGCGGCCGCGCAGTTGCTGGAGCAGCACGGCCGCGAGGATCAGCACGCCAAGCAGGACGCTCTGGATATAGCTGGGGAAATTGACCAGCACGAGCGCATTGCCCACCATGGCCAGGATCAGGCAGCCAAACAGCGCGTGCAGCGGGCCGCCCTTGCCGCCGGTGAGCGGAATGCCGCCGATGGCGCACGCGGCGATCGCCTCGAAGGGCAGGTTGGGATAGAGGTTGGGCTGGCCCGAGCCGAGCCGCGAGGTCAGCACCGCGCCGGCTATCGCCACCAGCACGGCATTGGCCAGATAGGCCTGCAGCACGCGTGGCTTCACCGCGATGCCCGCCAGGTGCGCGGCCTCCGGGTTGCTGCCCACCAGATACCATTCGCGGCCTGGCGCCGTGTAGCGCGTGAGCGCGCCCACGACCAGCAGCGCGGCGCCGGCCAGCCACAGCGGCAACGGCAGGCCCAGCCACTGTCCCCGGCCCAGCGCGGAAAAGTCCACGCTGGACGGGGCATCCAGCGGCACGCCGCCCACCAGCACGCCGCACAAGCCGTGCACCGCAATCATGGTGCCGAGCGTGGCAAGAAAGGCGGGAATGCGCAAGATGCCAACCAGCGTGCCATTGAGCACGCCCAGGGCCAGCACCGACAGCGCGCCGGCGGCAAACGCGCCCCCCACGCCGATGGCCGGCATGCTCAGCACAGCCACCACGCTGAACAGCGCCACCCCGGAGCCCACGGAAAAATCCAGCCCGCGCACCACGATCACCAGGCCCTGGCCGATCGCCACCAGCAGCAGCACCGCCAGCACGCGCGCCAGGTTGAAGATGTTGCCGCTGGTGCCAAAGCGCGGCACCGCGATCACGCAGACCACGAACAGCGCCAGGCAGACCCAGGCCGATGCCGGCCACTTCCTAAGCCAGGCCATGATGTGCCTCCTCACGCGTGGGTTGCTTGCTGTCATCGCCATCGCTGGCGCCGGTGGTGCACGCAATCACCTGGTGCAACGCCACCCCGCGCGCAAACACCCTGGCCATGCGGCCGTGGCGCATCACCACGATGCGATGCGACAAGGCCACCACCTCGTCGATGTCGCTGGACGCCACGATCACGCACACGCCACGGCGCGCCGCGTCCACCAGCGCATCGTGGATGGCCTCGCGGGCGTTCACGTCAACCCCGCGCGTGGGCTCGATCACCACCAGCACCTTCAGCCCGGGCAGCAGCAGGTTGCGGATCACCAGCAGCTTTTGCTGGTTGCCGCCGCTCAGCGCGCTGACGTCCAGCGCCGGATCGCCCGGGCGCACCCGCAGCGACGCGAACAGGCGCTCGCTGGCGCCCACCTCCATGGCATCGGAGACGAAGAGATGATCCGAGATGGATGCGTAGGTGGAGGCCACCGCGTTGGCGGCGCAATTGAGCCCCGGGAAGATGCCGTCGCTGCTGCGGTCGGCCGGGATCAGCCCGACGCCGCCTTGCTTGAAGCGCCGGCGCGACATCGCCGTCAGGTCCAGCTCGTCGACCCGGATGGTGCCGGTGCTGGGGGGGCGGCTGCCGCTCAGCACTTCGCCCAGCTCGATCGCACCCGAGCCGATCAGGCCAGCCAGCCCGACGATCTCGCCTCGCCCCACCGACAGCGTGACGTCGCGCAGCAGATCGCCGCAGGCGATGCCTTCAACCCGCAGCCGCGTGTTGCCTACGACGGGGAGCTCGCGCGCGGGGCGCTCGGCCACCGGCCCCACCATGGCCTCGACGATCTGGTGCGGCGTCATGGCGGCCACCGGCGCCGCATCCACCACGGTAAAGCCATCGCGCAGCACGGTGATGGTGTCGCAGACCTGCTTGATCTCGCCCAGCTTGTGGCTGATGAAGACGATGCCCTTGCCTTCTTCCTTGAGGCGCGCGACAGCGGCGAACAGACGGTCGGCTTCATGCGCGTTAAGCGCGGCGGTCGGCTCGTCGAGGATCAGCACCTCGCACTTGCGCGCCACGCCGCGCGCGATCTCCAGCAACTGCCGCTCGGCCATCGACAGGCCGGACACCAGCTGGCGCGGGTTGAGCGCCAGCCCGATGCGCCGCGCCGTGTCCAGATAGCATTGCAGGGGCAGGCGGGCGCCAGCGTGCAGCGCGCCGGCCCGGGCCACGTCGAAGGCATGCAGGTTTTGTTCCACCGTCAGGTCCGGGAACACGGTGGCATGCTGGTACACGGGAATCACGCCGGCCGCGATGGCGTCGCGCACCGAGCCAAAGGCAGCCGGCTGGCCGCGCAGCACGATGGTGCCCGTATCCGGGCGCAGCGCGCCGACGAGCATCTTCACCAGCGTGCTTTTGCCTGCACCATTTTCGCCCATCAACGCATGCACCTCGCCGGGGCGCACGGTGAGATCGGCGCCGCGCAATGCGCAGGTCGCTCCAAATCGCTTGGAAAGACCGGATACCGAGAGCAGGGGGCGCTCCTCGCCGGGCGTGGTTGTCATATGGGCTCCTTTTTTTGGCTTTGTCTTTTGTCTGGGTCTTTGTTTTTTGCAGATGCTTTTTTTCTTGCCTGAGAGGAATACTCGGCGTCGCGGATCTTTTCAGCAAACGACTTGATTGCACATACGCATGACTTATACTTATGCGTCCATCGCCCTCGCCCCCAGGTGCCGCATGAAACGTTCGCTTCCTCCGCTGGTTTCGCTGCGCGCTTTCGAGGCCGCCGCGCGACACATGAGTTTCACGCTGGCCGCGGACGAGCTGTGCGTGACCCAGAGCGCGATCAGCCGGCATATCAAGAACCTGGAAACGCACTACGGGCTCAAACTGTTCAACCGCCTCACGCGCGCCATCGAACTCACCCCCCAGGGCGCGCGCTTGTTCGACGTGGTGACGCGCTCGCTCGACCAGATCGAGACGGTTGCCCGCGAGCTCACCGGGGCCAGGAACTCGCGCAGCCTGCTGGTCAGCATCCTGCCCACGCTGGCCTCCACCTGGCTGATGCCGAGGCTGGTCAACTTCACGCAGGCGCACCAGGCCATCGAGATCCGGCTGATCACGTCGATCGATCCGGTTTCGTTCGATCGCGACAAAGTGGACGTGGCCATCCGTGTGGGCAAGCCGCCTGGCAAGCGGGCCCGCAAGGGTGCGCCGCGCATCGACCTGGTGATGACGGATGAGTGGAAGGGCGTGGCCACGGAGCCGCTGTTTCCCGACAGCCTGGTGCCCGTATGCAAGCCTGGGCTGGTGAAGGGCCGGCTGCCCGCCAGCCCGGCCGCGCTGGCGCGGCTGCCGCTGATTCACACCGACTCCCGCGCGCATGCCTGGCCCGACTGGTTTGCCGCGTTGGACGTGCCCTACGCGGCCGGCGCGCAGGCCCTGCATTTCGGGCATTTCTTCATGTCGGTGCGGGCCGCCATCGAAGGCCGCGGCATCGCGCTGGTGCCCGATGTGCTGGTGGCCGAGGAGATCGCCTCGGGCAGGCTGGCCGTGCCGGTGCGCGAACGCATCACCAGCGGCGGCGACTACTGCTTGCTGTACCGCAAGGAGCGGGCCGACGACTACGCCATCGCGGCGTTCCGCAACTGGCTGCACGCCGAGGTGGCGGCGATGCCGTCGATCTGAGCTGTCGTTGGACCCACGCATGACCTCAGGGCATGCATGCGGCGCAAGGAGTCATTTGTCCGCGCACAGGGGCGGCTACTAGCATGGGGTCGTGACAATCGCGAACGCGTTCGGTGTTCAGTGTTCTGCGTCCCGCGTTTGCACGGTCCGGCAAGGCAACGCCGCGTTGCCCGGATCCTCCTTCCTTGCTTCTACCGACAGGCCCCCCATGCGCGCAACACGCTTGCTATCGTGTATTTCCATCGCCACCGTCGTCGCTCCGGCACTTTGCATCGCCACGGCCAACGCCGCCGAGCAGATCGTCCGGCATCGCAACCCGGCGCACATGACCGAACCCTGGGCGCGCGAGTTCGCCGAGGCGATCGAGATTCCCGCCAGCGCGGAGCAACTCGTGCTCAGCGGCGTGGGGCCCACGGTGGCGAATGCCTCCGCGCCGCCCGATACCGCGGCCTCCTATGGCGACACCGCAACCCAGACCCGCAACGTGCTCGGCCAGATCGAGCACATCCTCAAGGACCGCGGCTACCAGATGGGCGACATCGTCTCCATGCAGGCGCTGATCGTGGCGGACCCGGCCACGGGCAAGCCGGATTTCACCGGTTTCTCGGGCGTCTATAACCAGTACTTCGGAACCGGCAAGCAGCCCAACGTGCCGGTGCGTACGCGCGCCGAAGTGTTGCGGCTGGTGCCGCCGGGATGGCTGGTCGAGGTCACGGTCACCGCGAGCCGCGTGCCGGCGCGCCCGGCAAGGTAGACGCCGGGGCCGCTTGCCATCTCTTGCCGGGTCGCAGCATAATGCAACACTGTTGCATTATGCTTGGCGAGGTTCTGGATGGCGAATGGTATCGGCGAACGTAGCGAACATGGCGAGCCCAGCAAGGCCGGCGGCGATGCCGTCATCGACCTGCGGGACATCGCATTCACCTGGCCCGCGCAGGCCGCGCCCGGCCTGCGGCTTGACCGGCTCCGGCTGGGCGCGGGTGAGCAGGTGTTCGTGTGCGGGCCCAGCGGCAGCGGCAAGAGCACCTTGCTGTCGATGCTGGCCGGCGTGCTGCTGCCACAGCAAGGCACCGTGCGCGTGCTGGGCACCGCGCTCGACGCGTTATCGGCCTCGCAGCGCGACCGCTTCCGTGCCGATCATGTTGGCCTGGTCTTCCAGCAGTTCAACCTGCTGTCCTACCTGTCGGTCGTGGACAACGTGCTGCTGCCCTGCCGCTTCTCGCCCGCCCGGCGCGAGCGTACGGCGGCGCAGGGCGAGACGCCGGAAGCCGCAGCGCACGCGCTGCTCAGGCAGCTCGACCTGTCGCCGGCCCTGTGGCAGCGCCCTGTCACCCAGCTCTCGGTTGGCCAGCAGCAGCGCGTGGCCGCGGCGCGCGCGCTGATCGGCTGCCCGCAGGTGGTGCTGGCCGATGAGCCCACTTCGGCGCTGGACGCGCCGCGCCAGCAGGCCTTCATGGCGTTGCTGCAGCGCGAATGCGGCACCGCCGGCGCCAGCCTGGTGTTTGTCAGCCATGACGAGCGCTTGTCGGCGAGCTTCGCACAGAGGTTGTCGCTGCCGGCGATCGATACGATGGACGCGACCGGCGCGATCGAGGCTAGTGACGTGATGGCGCCGGCATGATGCTGATGCTATCGATGGCGGCGCGCAGCGCGTGGAACCGCCGCTTCAACCTGCTGCTGATGCTGCTGGCAATAGCCCTGTCCGTTGCCATGCTGCTGGGCGTGGAGCGTATCCGGCATGCGGTGCGGGCGAGCTTCGCGCAGTCGGTGTCCGGCACCGACCTGGTGGTCGGGGCGCGCACCAGCCCGATCCAACTGATGCTCTACACCGTGTTCCACCTTGGCGGGGCCACCAACAACATGCGCTGGGACAGCGTAGAGCGGCTATCGCGGCATCCGGCGGTGGCGTGGACCATTCCGATCTCGCTGGGCGACTCGCACCGCGGCTTCCCGGTGCTGGCGACCACGGCCAGCTACTTCACCCACTACCGCTACGGGGATCGCCGTGCGCTGGAGCTGGCGCAGGGCAGGATCTTCCCGTCGCTGTTCGATGCGGTGCTTGGCGCCGAGGTGGCGAGCCGGCTCGGCTACCGCGTGGGCGACCGCATCGTGCTTAGCCACGGCGACAGCGACGGCGACAGCGACGGCGGTGGCGATGGGCCACATGCCGATCCTGCCGGCCATCATGACCATGCCGACAAGCCCTTCGTGGTCAGCGGCATCCTGGCGCGCACCGGCACGCCGGTGGACCGCACCGTGCATATCTGCCTGGATGCGATGCAAGCCATCCACCTGGGCTGGGAGGGCGGCGTGCCGCTGCCGGGCCTGGCGATCCTGCCGGAGCAGGTGCGCAAGTTCGACCTGACGCCCCATAGCGTGACGGGCGTGCTGGTCGGGCTGAAGCTGCGCTCGCAAGTGTTTGCCGTGCAGCGCGAGATTGCCGAGGACCCGCACGAGCCGCTGACGGCGGTGTTGCCGGGCGTAGCGCTGGATGACCTGTGGCGCGTCATCGGGGTGGCCGAGCGCGCCATGCTGCTGGTGTCGGCGCTGGTGGTGGTGGTCGGGCTGGCGGGGCTGGCGTCCTCCATCCTTGCCGCGCTGGGCGAGCGGCGGCGCGAGCTGGCCATCCTGCGTGCCGTCGGCGCCCACCCGCGCGACCTGCTGGCCATGCTGGCGCTGGAGGGGCTGGTGGTGATGGCCGCCGGTGCCCTGCTCGGGCTCCTGCTGCTGAGCGCGCTGGCAGCGGGGCTTGGGCCCTATCTGGAAGCCACGTACGGCGTGGCCTTGCAAGCGGCCTGGCCGACGCCGGGTGAGTGGCCACTGCTTGGCGCCGCGGTCGCCGCCGGCTTCTGCGTGAGCCTGCTGCCCGGGTGGCGCGCTTACCGCCTCAGCCTGGCCGACGGGCTGATGCCGACCACATGATGATGAACAAGCCCGGCATGACCCCACGTGTGCGGCGTGCCTTGTTTGCGCTCACTGTCATCGGAGTGGCTATTGCTGGCGCGGCGTATTTCTTCCGGCCGTCGGCGCCTGCGCAAGCCAAAGCGGATGCAGCCACTGCCGAGCCGCCCGCTTATGCGATAGGCGAGGCGCTGCAACCCGCGCCCGCCACACCTGACCCCACCTTGCGCGAGATCGGCTGGCAGGCCTTGCTGCCCAAGGGCTGGGATCCACTGGCGCCGTTCAAGGGCCTGCGGCTCGATGAACTGGAGGACGCCGACCCGCGCGCGCAGATCGCCCTGTACAAGGCCCGGCAGTACTGGAAGAACGCACCGGTGGAGCCCTCGCTCGATGGCGCGGCGGTGCGCATAGCGGGCTTTGTCGTCTCGCTCGACGGCGAGGGCGAGGCGATCCGCGAATTTCTGCTGGTGCCGTACTTTGGCGCGTGCATCCATGTGCCGCCGCCGCCCGCCAACCAGGTCATCCTTGTGCGCACGGACAAACCACTGGCGGGGCTGCGCAGCATGGACACCGTGTGGATCAGCGGCGCGATGCGGGTGGAGCGGGCGGACACCATGATGGGCTACGCCGGCTACGCCATGCCGGCGGCAAACGTGCAGCCTTATCTGGCGTCGCCGCGCCGTTAATCGGTGGCGACGATCCGTTCCCGGCCTGGGGCTAAGCACGGCAGCGCAGGCAGCGCGCGCCACATTTTGCGTGCGCGCTGCCCATTCTTGCGCCGGAATCAAATATGTTCTGCACGCCGCACGGTTTTTCTCTGCATGGGTTGCGCGGATACTCGGGTCACGTTCATCCGGCCATGGCCGCCGCCTCACGGTCTCACGGCCCCGCCCCAATCCGGCGCGCTTCACAAGCCCGCTTCCAGGAGCATCCCATGCAAATCTTCATCACCGGCGCGGCCGGCTTTATCGGCGGCTCTGTCGCGGCTCACCTGATCGCAGCCGGGCATAGCGTGCGCGGCCTGGTTCGCAACCCGGCGCAGGCCGCACAGCTGGCCATGCGCGGCGTCGTGCCCGTGCAGGGCACGCTCGACGACGCCGCGCTGCTGACGCGCGAAGCCGCGCAGGCCGACGGCGTGATCAACGCCGCCAGCAGCGACCACCGCGCCGCGGTAGAGGCGCTGCTGGCCGGATTGCGCGGCTCGGGCAAACCGTTGCTGCATACCAGCGGCTCCAGCGTGATCGGCGACGACGCCGGCGGCAATGCCTTGTCGCCGCGTATCTTCGACGAACAGACGCCGTTCGTGGTGGAGCTGGGCAAGCAGGCGCGCCACGCCATCGACCAGATGGTGCTGGCGGCCGCTGCGCAAGGCGTGCGCAGCGCCGTGCTGTGCAACAGCATGATCTACGGCGTCGGCGCCGGGCTGCATGCCGACAGCGTGCAGATTCCGCCGCTGGTGGCGCAGGCCAGGCAAAGCGGCGTGGTGCGCATCGTCGGCGCGGGCGTGAACCGATGGTCCAACGTGCATATCGCCGATGTGGTGGACCTCTATGCGCGCGTGCTCGACAGTGCGCCCGCGGGCGCCTTTTACTTCGTCGAGAACGGCGAGGCTTCGTACGCGGAGATCGGCGCTGCCATTGCCCGGCGGCTTGGCCTCGGGGCCGTGCAGTCCTGGTCAGTCGAAGAGGCCACGCCCATCTGGGGCGAGGGCCAGTCGCGCTACTCCTTCGGCTCCAACAGCCGCGTGCGCGCCCGGCGCGCGCGCTCGGAACTGGGCTGGCAGCCCCGGCACGCGTCGGTGACGGCGTGGATCGAGAACGAGATGCCGCTCGCCTGACGCCCGCCTGAAGCGCGGATTCATTCCGGCCATGGCCGCAGCCGGCCGTGGCCGCCAACGCATGACCTGATATAGGAAAACACAATGTCCATTCCCGCCATTGGCCTCGGCACCTTCCGCCTGCAAGGCCAGACCGTCATCGACTCCGTGCGCAACGGCCTTGACGTTGGCTACCGCGCCATCGATACCGCGCAGATCTACGGCAACGAGGCCGAGGTCGGCCAGGCCATCGCCGAGAGCGGTGTGGCGCGCTCGGCGCTGTTCCTGACGACCAAGATCTGGACCGAGAACCTGTCGCGCGACAAGCTGGTGCCCAGCCTCAAGGACAGCCTTGCCAAGCTGCGTACGGACCATGTCGACCTGACGCTGATCCACTGGCCGTCGCCAGGTGATGGGGTGCCGGTTGCTGAGTTCATGGGCGCGCTGGCTGATGCTCGCGAGCAGGGGCTGACGCGTCAGATCGGGGTGTCCAATTTCACGATCGGGCTGATGCAGCAGGCGATCGACGTGGTGGGGGCGGGTGCCATCGCGACCAACCAGATCGAGTTGCATCCGTTCTTGCAGAATCGCAAGGTGGCTGACTTTGCCCGCAGCCAGGGGATTCCGATCACTTCGTACATGACGCTGGGTTACGGCAAGGTGTTGCAGGATCCGGTGGTGCAGGCGATAGCGCAGCGCAACGAGGCTACGCCTGCGCAGGTGGTGCTGGCTTGGGCTATGCAGCTTGGGCATGCGGTGATTCCTTCCTCTACCAAGCGTGCGAACCTGGAGAGCAACCTGGGTGCGCTTGCGGTGCGGCTGTCTGAGCAGGACATGGCTGCCATCGGTGCGCTGGATCGGGGCGCACGCTTGACCAGCCCGGAGGGGTTGGCGCCTGCCTGGGATTGAGGGCGGTGGCTTGGTTGCTGTATTTGCTGTATTTGCTGTAGTTGCCCGCGCCAGGGCGGTCACGGCCTGAACCACTTCCTTCAGAATGCGCAGCCGGGCACCGCCGCGATGGCGGCGATACCCGGCAAGCCGTCCTCCTTGCATTTGTCTCACGACCATCTATGATTTGTAAATCGATTTAGTAAATCGTTTTACGGAGACGCTTAATACTTGGTGCCGAGTACCGGAGACCAAGTGCGCAAGCGCGGCAATCATGGCGTCAGACGAAGTGCAGCGCGACGCGCCTCGCCGCAGGCTGGTGCCATCCCCCCTGGACTTTGCCGCCGGCGCCGATCCTGTTCGGCCGGCTGCTCATGCCCGGTGCTCATGTCCATTGGCCAGCAGGCCGGCGTGCATCCGCTACACTTCGGCACGGTGATGGTGATTGCCATGGGCTTTGGCCTGTTCATGCCGCCCTCGGGCCCGGGGCTGGTCGCCACTTGCGCGATGGCCGCCACGCGCATGGAGCAGGTGGCGGGGCCGATGCTGAAGTACCTCGCCTTGCTGCCGCTGATCTTGCTGTTGTTGATCCCGACGCCATCGCTGACGCCATGGCTATCCCGCCTGATGACGCTGGCATGAGATCCCGATAATGGCAACCATACAAGATGTCGCCAGGCTGGCGAACGTATCCGTGAGTTCCGTTTCCAACGTGCTCAACGGACGCACCGAACGGCTCAATCCCGCCACGTTCGAGCGGGTGCAGGAGGCCATCCGCACGCTTGGCTTCCGGCCCAGCCAGGTCGCGCGCCAGCTCAAGACCGGCCGGACGCCGATGCTGGGGCTGCTGGTGCCGTCCACCGCCAACCCCATGTACGGCCAGCTCGCGCTGAAGATCGAGGCCGAGGCGCAGCGCCAGAACGGCTACCGCGTGCTGCTGGGCAATACCAACCGGGACCGGGAGCAGGAGTCGCGCATGCTCGACGATCTGCTCTCGTTCGGCGTGCACGGGGTGATCATCGTGTCGTCGCTCACCGACGAGCAGCATTTCCAGGCGGCGACCCGGCAGGGGCTGGCCATGGTCAGCTACGACGGCGGCGCCGACGCGAACATGCCTGCGTACATCGATCATGTGGCGCCCGACAATTTCCAGGCGGGCCATCTGGCCGCGTCGCACCTGATCGAGCTGGGCCACCGGCGCATCGCCTTTGTCATGCCCGCCGGGCGCACGGTGAGCCGCGCGAGCAAGATCGCCGGTTTCCAGGCGGCGGTGAAAGAGGCCGGGCTGGGGGACGCGGCGGTGATAGAGTGCCCGCCCACCGCGCATTACGGCGATGCCGAACTGGCGGAACTGGGCCAAGTCCTGGCGGGGCAGCTGGCGCAGGCCAGCATGCGCCCTACCGGGCTCATCGCGGTCAACGACATGATGGCGATCGGGCTGATGTCCGGCCTGCACCAGGCGGGCCTGTCGGTGCCGGACGACGTCTCGGTGATCGGCATGGACGATATCGGCATGTGCTCGTACACCAATCCCGCGCTGACCTCGGTGGCCATGCCCTTTGACGAGATGGTGCAAGCCATGGTGCGGCGGGTCATGTTGCGGCTGGCGCAACCAGACGAAGCGCCGATCCGCCTGTGCTTTCCCAGCGGGCTGGTGGTGCGCCAGTCCACCGCGAAGCCGCCCGCCGCCACCCGGCTGGCCGGCGCGAGCGCACCAATGCGAGGCTGACGCACGCATGACAAGCCCATGGCCGCGGGGGGGCCGCAGCCATGGGCGGATGGAACCACGCACGCCGTGCGTGGCTGTGGTTGTCACAAATCGACCTGAATCGTGGAGGAACGAGATGGTGCTCGACAAACCGGAACGCCGGCTGGCAGGCCCGGCCAGGACGTATATCGAGGCCGGATATGCCATCGAGGTGGATATCCTGCAGGTGGCGCAAGGCAGTTGGGGAGCGCTGGTCCGCCTGTCAAAGCTGGCCGACGGCCAGGTCCCTGCCGCGCACTTCATGCTCAACCGCACGTTCGAGGACCGCGCCATGGCGTTCTCATACACGCTGGCGCTGACGCGCTCCTGCGTAGCGCAATTCGCACCGGCCTCCGCGACCGAGATTGCCGAGATGCTCAAGACTGGCAAGGCGGACCACTAGGATAGCGGAGGCTATCCAGCATGCAGCAGACGTGGCGCACCACAAATGCCCGGCACGATTCAGCGCCAGCCCTGGCCGGCGCGGGATATCCGGCGAACGATCGCAACGGCACGCGCGCCCCCCGGGCGCCGGCACGCTGCGGCAAGAGCTGAAGAGGGGACCCACCAGGCAATCAGGGGGGCAGCATGGAGAACACCACGGTGTTCACAAGACAGGAACTAGATACTTACTTTGCTTCATATGTGGGGATGGAGGGGGGCAATCCGCGGGCCTCGGTCTGGTTTTGCGACAGGAGCCCGCATCCGTGGTCCGAGCACCTGCGCGCGCCACTCAAGCCGCGCCTGGCGCCGCTGGCCTGGGACGCGGCGTTTCGCGCCGCGCACCGCGCCAGCATGGGCAAATGGCTCAGCCACCAGCGCATCGCCCGCATCATGGCCGCCGCCCGCGCTCAGGTGCTGGGCTTGCGCGACGACGATGCCGGCTGGAAGCCATATTACGAGCACCACCTGTACGCCGCCTGCGGGGCCGAGTTCAAGCTCAACCTGTTTCCCCTGCCCATGCAGCTCGATGGCCTGACCCCCTGGTCCACGGTGTTCCGCGGCCAGCCGGCCCTGGTGCCCAAGGAGCACTACCTGAATCTGTGCCGGCACGGCGGACGCTTCCGCTTCCTGGCCGAGATGTGCGCGCGCTGGCGGCCCAAGGTGGTGGTGTGCCTGGGCCACCGGCATACCGAGGATTTCGTCAACGCGTTCGCGCTGGACTACGCGGCGGTGCGGGACGAGAAACTGCAGCCCGCTGACCTGGTGAAATCACTGCGGGTGTTCACGCGTGACGACATCACCTGGATCATCTGCCCGGCGCTGGCCGGCCCCTCCGGGCTGACCTCCGATGTCTTGCTGAACGCCTTCGGCAAGCTGCTTGCCGCCAGCCTGGACGCGAGCGACTTCGGCGTTGTGCAGACCGGCCGCAAGGCCGTGGGCTTCAGTCCATGGCCGCAGGCCGCGGCTTACCAGCAGGCCGAGCCCATGCGCTGACGTCGCCCTTTCCTTGCATCGATTTGCATCAGTCAGCCTTGAGGCCGATCCGCAGGGCCAGCTTGGTCCATCGCGTGATATCGGCGTTTACCACCCGCTGGAACTCCGCCGGCGTGCTGTGGGTGGTGGCGAAACCCAGGTTCGCCAGGTTGGCCATGACCTCCGGCCTGGCAATGACCCTGGCGATCTCCAGGTTGAGCTTTTGCACGACTTCGGGCGACGTGCCCGCTGGCGCCAGGATGCCGAACCACTGGTCGACGTCGTAGCCCGGCAGGCCAAGCTCGCTGGCCGCGGGCACCTCGGGCAGGAACGGTGAGCGGCCACGGGACGTGACCGCCAGCGCGCGTAGCTTGCCAGTCTTGAGGTAGGGCAGGGTGTTGGTGAGCGTGTTGATGCTGACGTCCGCCTGGCCGCCCAGCACGTCGGTCATGGCGGGTGCGCATCCCTTGTAGGGAATATGCAGCAGATCGGTCCTTGCCGAGATCTTCAGCAACTCGCCCGCCAGGTGCTGCGGCGTGCCGTTGCCGCACGACGCATAGCTGGGCGGCTTGCCCGAGCGCCCGGCAGCGATCAGGTCCTTGACGCTATGGATCGGGGACTGTTCCGGCACGGCGATCACGGACGGCACCGACGCAAACGCGATGACCGCGCTGAAGTCCTTGCCTGGCTCGAAGGGCAGCTTGCGGAACACGCCGGGATTGATGGCGAAGCTGCTGTTGACCACCAGCAGGGTATAGCCATCTGCCGGGCTCCTTGCCACCAGCTCCGCGCCGATATTGCCGCTGGCACCGGGCCGGTTGTCCACCACCACGGCCTGCCCGAGGCTGCGCCCAAGTTCCGTGCCGATCACCCGCGCCAGGGTATCGGTGCCGCCGCCCGGCGGAAATGTCACTACCAGGCGGATTGGCCGCTGCGGGAAGTCGCTAGCGGGGTTGGCGCTGGCATTGGTATTGGTATTGGCCCGGGCCGGCATGCCTGCCAGCGCCGCCCCAAGCAACGAGATCGCCGCGAGGCAGCGTACGACGGATGAGAATTTCATGTGAAGCCATCTTCGGATGACCGACATGATAGAGCAGCATGCGCGCACACACGGCGGCAGGGTTATTGCCGCAGCCGTGCGGCGCTGTGCGGCTTCGGTTCCCTTCGTCCTGGCCCGCGTCGCATCCTACAATCACATGGTGTGACGCCGTCGCGGCTCGTGGCCGGCAGGACGGCTGGCGGCGCGGGCCGTTCCGGTTTTGCGCCTTTGCGGTTAGGCAAGCGAGTTGGCAACTTACCTATCAAGGGGATGCATCGATGGAATCGAGAAGCTCGTACCCCGGGATCTCCCGCGGCAATGGCCTGTCGCGCACCGCGTCCGTCATAGCGTGGATAGGCTTGCTGGGGCTTTGCGCGGCCTATCTGCAGGGCGGCATCAACAAGGCGCTGGATTTCCCCGGCGCCGTGGCGGAACTGGCGCACTTCGGCCTGGCGCCAGCGGCGCCCTTGGCGGCGGCCACCATCGCGCTCGAACTGGGGGCTTCGCTGATGATCCTGCTCGGCTTCTATCGCTGGGCCGGCGCGCTGGCGCTGGCGGTGTTCACCGCCTTTGCCACCCTGATCGCCAACCGGTTCTGGCTGATGGCGCCGCCGGAGCGTTTCATGGCGGCCAATGCCTTCTTCGAACACCTCGGCCTGGTTGGCGGCTTCGTGCTGGTGGCCTGGTACGACCTGCGTCACCGGCGTCATCGTGGCTAGCCTGGCGCGTAGCCGCAGCGGGCCGCCCGGCATCACTGGACCTGGAGTTGAAATGAATCAGGAACTCTCCGGCACCGCGCTGGCGCAGCCTGCGGGCGGGCCGTGGAGCCCCTTGCGCAACAAGGTGTTCCGGGCCATCTGGCTAGCAACCCTGGTCTCCAATATCGGCACCTGGATGCATGATGTGGGCGCCGGCTGGATGATGACCTCGGTCAGCCCGTCGCCGCTGATGGTGGCCCTGGTGCAGGCCGCCACCACGCTGCCGATGTTCCTGTTTGCCCTGCCGTCCGGCGTGCTGGCCGATATCGTGGACCGGCGCAAATACCTGCTGTTTGCCCAGGCCTGGATGCTGGTGGTGGCGACGGCGCTGGGCCTGCTGGCGCTGGCCGGGCTGGTAACGCCGGCGGTCTTGCTGGCCGCCACTTTCCTGCTGGGCACCGGTGCGGCGATGAGCGCGCCGCCGTTCCAGGCCATCGTGCCGGACCTGGTGCCCAAGCCGGAGCTGCAGTCGGCGGTAGCGCTCAACTCGCTGGGGGTGAATATCAGCCGGGCGATCGGGCCCGCCCTGGGCGGCGTCGTGCTGACTCTGTTTGGTCCACCTGCCGTGTTCCTCCTGAATGCGGTGTCGGTGGTGGGCGTGCTGTGGGTGATCTGCCGATGGCAGCCCGCGCAGACCACACGGCGCTTGCCGCCCGAGCATTTCTTCCCGGCCGTGCGGGCGGGCCTGCGCTACGTGCAGGCGGCGCCAGTGCTGCAGGTGGTGCTGGTTCGCGCGGTGGCGTTCTTTGCCTTCGGCAGCGCCGGTTGGGCGCTGTTGCCGCTGGTAGCGCGCAAGGAACTGGCGGTGGGCCCCGGTGGCTATGGGCTGCTGCTGGCGTGCGTGGGCGCCGGCGCGATCGGCGGCGCGCTGATGCTGCCGCGCCTGCGCAAGATGCTCTCGCCCGACTGGCTGGTGCTGGGCGCCAGCGTGATCTTTGCGCTGGCCTTGTTCGCCATGTCGGGCATCAAGCGCTTTGCCCTGATCGCCATCGTGCTGCTGTTCGCAGGCATGGCGTGGATTGTCGTGCTGTCCGTGCTCAATGGCGGTGCGCAGCGCAGTTCCGCCGGGTGGGTCAAGGCGCGGGCGCTGGCGGTCTACCTGCTGGTGTTCTTTGGTTCGATGGCGGCCGGCAGCGCGGTATGGGGACAGGTTGCCTCGCTAGAGGGCACCGCGCCGGCACTGCAGGTGGCCGGCGTGGGCATGCTGCTTGCCGCCGCGCTGGCCATGCGCTGGCGGCTGGCCGATTCTCCCGACCTCGATCTCACCCCGTCGCCACATCATGCGGGCGCGCCGGTGCCTGGCGAGGCAGCGGGCGATCGCGGCCCCGTGATGATCAGCGTCGAGTACTACATCGACAGGGCCAATGCCGCTGCGTTCCATGCCGCCGCCCGTGAGATGCGGCGCGTGCGCCGGCGGGGCGGGGCGCTGTCATGGAGCCTGTTCGAGGACATGGACGAGCCGGGGCGCTATGTGGAAACGTTTGTCATCGAGTCGTGGCTGGAGCATCTGCGCCAGCATGAGCGCTTCAGTGTGAACGACAAGGCGATCCAGGCCCGCGTCCATGCGCTGCACCTGGGGCCGGCGGCGCCCAGGGTCCGGCATTTCGTGTCTCCGCCTTAGCGAGCGCGCGGCAGGCGCCGAGGCATGAAGGACCGCATGCCTTCCTGGCGCAGTTTGCCGGCCCTTGGGCTTTGCGCCGGGCTGTTCTCCAGCAACTACGCGCACCACTGTGGCGCGCCAACGCCTCGTTGCTTCGGGACGTCCCCCCGCGCGCGTCGTAGAATTGCGCCATATACCGCACAACCTACTTCTCGCCCGGCCTGCGCCGCAAGCGCTGCACCGCGCAGTGCAAGGATGATTGACATGATTGACATGACTGACACGAAGAACCCGTTCCTCAATATCTACGCCCATGGCTTTGCCCGCGTGGCCGTGGGCGTGCCGGTGTGCCGCGTGGCCGATCCGGCCTTCAATGCCGCCGAAACGATCGCGCTGGCCAGGGATGCCGCCAGCCAGGGCGCGGCGCTGGTGGCCTTTCCGGAGCTGGGTTTGTCCGCCTATACCTGCGACGACCTGTTCCATCAGCGCGCCTTGCTCGACGCCTGCGAGGCGGCCCTTGCCGCGATCGTCGATGCGTCGAAGTCGATTGCCGCGACGCTGGTGGTGGGGCTGCCGCTGCGGGTCGAGCATCAGCTGTTCAACTGCGCGGCGGTGGTAGCCGGCGGGCGTATCCTTGGCGTGGTTCCCAAGACTTACCTGCCGAACTACTGGGAGTTCTACGAGGCGCGCCAGTTCAGTTCGGCCGATAGCGCGGTAGCCACGGAGGTGCTGCTGTGCGGCAGCAAGGTGCCTTTTGGCGCCGGCCTGCTGTTCGAGGCGCAAGACGTGCCGTTCTTGCGCTTCCATGTGGAGATCTGCGAGGACGTGTGGGTGCCGATTCCGCCGTCGTCGTTCGCGGCGCTGGCGGGCGCGACCGTGCTGGTGAACCTGTCGGCCTCCAACATCGTGGTCGGCAAGTCCGGCTACCGGCACCAGCTGGTCAGCCAGCAGTCGGCGCGCTGCCTGGCGGCGTACCTGTACAGCTCGGCGGGCAAGGGCGAGTCGTCCACCGACCTGGCGTGGGACGGGCAGGCGCTGATCTACGAGAACGGCGAGCTGCTCGCGGAGTCCGAGCGCTTTGCGGACAGCTCGCACCTGACCTTTGCGGATGTCGACCTCGAGCGCCTGTCGCGCGAGCGCATGCACCAGACCACGTTCGGCCACTCGGTGCGGCGCCACGGCGCGGAGGTGGCGAAGTTCAAGGTGATCCCCTTTGCCATGAACCTGGCGCTGGACAAGCCATTGCCGCTGCGCAGGACGGTGGAGCGGTTCCCCTACGTGCCGTCCGACGCGCGGCGGCGCGACGAGCGCTGCAGCGAGGTCTACAACATCCAGGTGCAGGCGCTGGTCCAGCGGCTGTCGTCCAGCGGCATCTCCAAGGTGGTGATCGGCGTCTCCGGCGGGCTGGATTCCACGCACGCGCTGCTGGTGTGCGCCAAGGCCATGGATCGGCTGAAGCTGCCGCGCACCAACATCATCGGCATCACCATGCCGGGCTTTGCCACCAGCGAGCGCACGCTGCTCCAGGCGCGCAAGCTGATGGAGGTGGTGGGCTGCGTGGCCAAGGAGATCGACATCCGGCCAAGCTGCGTCGAGATGCTCAAGGACCTCGAGCACCCCTATGCGTCCGGCAAGCCTGTGTACGACGTCACGTTCGAGAACGTACAGGCGGGCGAGCGCACCAACCATCTGTTCCGCTTCGCCAATCACAGCCACGCCATCGTGATCGGCACCGGCGACCTGAGCGAGCTGGCCCTGGGCTGGTGCACGTATGGCGTGGGCGACCACATGTCGCATTACAACGTGAATGGCAGCGTGCCCAAGACGCTGATCTCGCACCTGGTCCGCTGGGTGGCGGAGACCGGGCAGATCGGCAATGCCGGCTCGGACGTGCTGCTCGACGTGCTTGGCACGGAGATCAGCCCGGAACTGGTGCCGGGCGACTCCGCCGACGCGCCCCAGCAAAAGACCGAAAATTTCATCGGTCCGTATGAGCTGCAGGATTTCAACCTGTACTACACGCTGCGGTTCGGCTTCACGCCGACCAAGATCGCCTTCCTTGCCCTGAGCGCATGGGGCGAGCGCGACAAGGGCAACTGGCCTGACGGGCTGGACGTGGTGCGCAATGTGTACAAGGTGGCCGACATCAAGCGCAATCTGCGCATCTTCCTCGACCGTTTTTTCCGGACCAGCCAGTTCAAGCGCTCGTGCGTGCCGAACGGGCCCAAGGTGGGGTCGGGCGGCTCGCTGTCGCCGCGCGGAGACTGGCGGGCACCGAGCGATTCGGAGTCCGTGGTGTGGATGAAGGACCTGGAGCGGGTGCCGGACGAGATCTGATGGCGCCGGGGTGGCTCTGGTTTCCGGGCTTTGGCTATCACGCGAAGCGGCCCGGCAGGTCGATGCCGAGCACCTCGATACTGAGCCTGCCGCCCCCCGGCAGCTTGCGCTCGGCCAGGATTCAGCCTGCCATGGTCGCCGGCACGCATTGCCGCATCGTCTCCACAAAGCGGCGCAGCTTGGCGGGATAGAAGCTCGCATAGGGATAGATCAGGTACATCGGCAGCGAGGATGCCTGCCACTCGGGCACCAGGTGCAGCAGCCGGCCCTGTGCAATATCCTCGGCCATCAGCCAGGCCGACGCCACGGCCACGCCTAGTCCCAGCGCCGCCGCGCTGCGCAACGCATACAGGCTGTCGGTGCCCATGCGCGGGCGGAACGTCAGCCGCTGGTTCTCGCCTGTCGCCGCATGGGTCAGCGTCACCTCGTTGCGATAGAAGGTGCGCAGGGAAAGCCAGGGCAGCATGGCTAGCTCGTTCGGGTGCGAGGGCGTCGCCAAGCCATCCAGCACGGCAGGCGCGGCAACGACGATGCGGGGCACCTCGGCAAGCCGGATCGCCACCACCGACGGGTCGCTCACCTCGCCAACGTGGATGGCGCAGTCGATGCCGTCGGCAATGAACTCCGGTGTCCGGTCATACAACAGCCACTCCACCGTCACCCGCGAGTGACGGCGCAGGAACTCCGCCAGCGGCCCCAGCAACTGCTGCTGCCCGAAGGCATGCGGCACCACGACCCGCAGCGTGCCTTCGGGCTCGTCACCGGCGCCGCGCAGGTCCGCTTCGAAAGCCTCCCATCCCGCTACCAGCTCCTTGGCGCGCCCAAAGCAGCGCTCGCCATCCTCGGTGAGCTTCATCGCATGGGTTGAGCGCTGCAGCAGGCGCAGGCCAAGCGAGCGCTCCAGGCTTTGCAGGCGGCGGCTGATGGTGGGCTGGGTGGTGCCTAGTTGCGCGGCGGCCGCCGACAGGCTGCCGGCCTCGACAATCCGCACGAAGGTCTGCATCAGCTCGACGCGGTCGGCGGAAGGCGTGGAGGAGGTGGCCGGAGCGACTGGAGCGGAGGGCTGGGTTTTCATGGTTTCCGGCATGGCGGCTGTTGGTCATGCGTCTGGCGTATAGCCATTGTGCGAAGTGTAGTACTACCACGTGCCGAGGGCCACCGGCAAACTCCAGCCATGTTTTCCAACTGAGGGTTAACGCAATGTCTTCCATTCAAGCCGCACATACCACCGCTGCCGCGCGCACAACGCACACGGCGGATTCCCCTGCCACCGGCCTGCCCGCACGGCTGGTCCTGCTGCTTGCCGCGGGCGCCGGCCTAGCCGTGGCGTCGCTGTACTACAGCCAGCCCATGCTCGGCGTGCTGGGCCCGGACATCGGCGCGTCCGATGCGGCGGTCGGCCTGGTGCCTACGCTCACGCAGCTCGGCTATGCGCTGGGCATCCTGCTGCTGGCCCCGCTGGGCGACCGCTATGACCGCCGGCGCATCATCCTGGCCAAGGCTGCCGTGCTCAGCGTCGCGCTGCTGGCCAGCGGCGCCGCCTCCGGCATCGGGCTGCTGCTGGCCACCAGCCTGGCGATCGGGCTGGCCGCGACGATGGCGCAAGACATCGTGCCGGCCGCCGCCACGCTGGCGCCCGAGTCGCACCGGGGCAAGGTCGTCGGCACCGTGATGACCGGGCTGCTGCTCGGCATCCTGCTCTCGCGCGTGCTCAGCGGGTTTGTGGCCGAGCACTTCGGCTGGCGCATCATGTTCGTGATCGCAGCGGCCAGCATTGCGCTGATCGGCGTGGTGGCCGCGCGCGGCCTGCCGCGCTTCAAGCCCACCACCCATCTTGCGTACAGCGCGCTGCTGGGCTCGCTCGGCAAGCTGTGGCAGAAGCACGGCGCGCTGCGCCGGGCGACGCTGTCGCAGGGGCTGCTGTCGGTTGGCTTCAGCGCATTCTGGTCGACCCTGGCCGTGATGCTCCACGGCGCGCCGTTCCACCTGGGCAGCGCGGCTGCCGGCGCATTCGGCCTGGCCGGTGCCGCCGGTGCGCTCGCCGCACCGCTGGCCGGCCGCCTGGCAGACCGCAAGGGCCCGGAGCTCGTCACCCGCCTGGGCATCGCGCTGACCGCGATCTCGTTCGCCGGGATGCTGCTCTCGCCGCTGCTCGCACCGCACGCACGGCTGTGGCTGATTGGCGCCAGCGCGCTGGGCTTCGACCTTGGTGTGCAAGTGACGCTGGTCGCGCACCAGACCATCGTCTACGGCATCGAGCCTGGCGCCCGCAGCCGCCTCAATGCGGTGCTGTTTGTCGGCATGTTCGTGGGGATGGCGGCCGGCGCCGCGCTGGGCAGCGTGCTGCTGGCGCGCTGGGGCTGGATGGCGGTGACGCTGTTGTCGACCGCGACGGCCGTCGGGGCCCTGGTGGTACGGATGTGGCCGGGGGCACGGCTGGCCCGGTGATGGCATCCGTGGCTTGACGACTCTCCTGCCGGAGCGCAAAGGAGCCCCGCCAGCCTGGGAAAGGGCATGGCGGGGCGAAGGTACGGTGCTAGGGGCCAGTCACGTACAGGGATGAGTCTGGGACCAGGAGAGGGCTGCGAATGTCTGCCGCCACACAGAGCGGGGCGGGTGTTGTCGGCCGGAGACGAGGTTGTCACCGGTTCTCGGACGTTTCGCTACCCATGGCTGGCACTAAGTGGCAAGCAAGGGATGCCACGGCTGCCAGGAGAGGCCGGCATCCGCGAAGTCCGCGATGCCCGGCTCGGCGACATCGAAGGGCTGCCACGCAGCACCAGACGGCGTGGCTGGCTTGCCCGTCGTGACAAAGCTGGATATGGCCAGGCGGAAGGCGGCGCCCACGTTCTCGAATATCTCTTCAGGGATGTTCGCAATCATGGGTGCATCAAGCCAGTTGCCGCGGTTCCCGAACAGGAAGGGCAGTTCCAGGCAATGCGGGCTCATGAGGTTTGGCACGCGGCTCTGCACGCTGAACCGGTACGGATAGACAGGCTTGGCCGCGCTGGCGAGAGCGCTGGAGATCTCGCGCGCCGCGGCACCGAACAGGCCGTATCCGCTTGCATCGACCAACTGGGTGTACGGCGTGTGGGCAGGGCGCGCGGCAGCAAAGGCCGCGTAGTGCTCCATTGCGGCCGCCCCGAATTTGTTCTCGAACCAAGCCATGACCTGCTGCGCCGAGGCTTCCACCACCTCGGGCGCGGCTGCCATGAAGGCGGTACTCTCGTCAGCCGTAAAGCCGAGCAGGGACGCTGACACGTGCGCTTGCCTGGCCGCGCGCGGCAGGTCGAAGAGCCAGTCGGGGACAAGGCCTTCTTCTGCCACCGGCCGCAAGCCGACCGAGACTTCACCGAAACTGGCGCGCGAGCGCATCAACTGGCTCTGCGCCGCAAGGATCTCATTGACCGACAACGCGCCGATGTCTTGCGCGCCTGCGGCGTCGAGCAGCGCGAGGCTCGTGCGATACGCGTCGTCCGGTGAAAGCGGCGGCAGGGCCGGCAGGCTGAACATGGCGTTTCGATGGAGCAGCCCCTTCGACGCAGGGCTGACGCCAAGCAACCAGGCGTAGTAGGCACCGGCCGACTGGCCGCCCACCGTGACGCGCGCCGGATCGCCGCCAAACCGGCTGATATGTTCCTGCACCCACTCCAGGGCGCGAATCAGGTCGCGAACGGCGCGATTGGCGCCGCGCGCATCGCTGGCATCGGTGAAATGGCCCAGCGCGCCAAGCCGGTAGTTGACCGTTGCCACCACCATCCCGCTTTCCCTGGCCAAGCGTTCGCCGTCATACCAGGCAGCGGTGCCACCGCCGGTGAGAAAACCGCCACCGTGAATAAACACCAACACTGGCCGGCGCTCCGCGTCCCGCGGCGCCCACACATTGAGGAGGAATGCGTCTTCGGATTGCGGGTTGCGGTCGATGCCGTTGCCCATGACCGTAGCCAGGCGCGAAGGGGCTTGCGGAAAGACCGCGCCGAGCGCGGTGGCATCGCGTTCGCCAGTCCATGCGGACGGCGGCATCACTTCGGATAGCCGGTTCCCAGGATGGGCTCGCTCGCCATAAGGCACCCCGCGAAATGCAAAGACGCCATCGGACGCCTCGCCACGGATGGCGCCGATGGACAAGGACACCACAATGGATTTCTCTTTGACAGGCATTGGATCAGACTCCAGGTTCACGCAACTTGCGGATAAGGAACGGTACGATCACGGCGCACACCAGCACCGCGGCACCGACAGCGGCGATGATCTCGGGCAGCCCCACGCCGGACTTGATCAATAGCCCGACAGAGCCCGCGCCGGCCAGCGATCCCACGCGGCCGAGCGCGCTGGCCCAGCCCGCGCCCACGGAACGTATCTGCGTGGGGTAGGCCGCAACCGCGACGGCGTTGAGCACGACGATGGGCCCGCTGATCAGGAAGCCCGAGCAGAACACGGCGATGGCGTACCCTGCCGTGGCATCGGGCGCGGCGATCAGAAGCGGGCTGGCGGCACCGATCAGCAAGGCGATTCCGACGAAACGCAACGGCGCGACGCGCCGGATGGCGAAGGCGCCGACCACCGCGCCGACCAGGCCGCCAAACTGGAACAGGGAGGCCGTCCTGGAAGCCATGGCAACGCTTTCCCCGGTACTCTTGATCAAGGTCGGGAGCCAGCTCGCGATGACATAGAAGCTGCCCAGTATCAGGAACATCAGCAGCCAGAGCAGCACCGTGGTTGACCGGTACTGCGTACTGAAGAGCTGCGCCACGCTGCCCTTGGTGATCTCGGCCGGCTGCGCGGGGGCCTTGAACATCGCTGCGCCAGGCTGGGGCGCGCCCAGCTTGGCCAGGGCGGCGCATACCCGGCCCGAACCGGCCCCGATCTGCACCAGGAATGCTGGCGACTCGGGCAAGAGAGCAAGGATGGCGGGAACGAGCAGCAGCGGCCCGATGCCTCCGAGGAGAAACAGCCCCTGCCAGCCGATGCCATCGATCAGGTGCCCCGTCAGGAAGCCCGCCGCGGCAGAGCCGAACAGGAATCCGCAGAACACGCCGGAGAGCGCCGATGCGCGCCGGCGGGCGGGCAGCAATTCCGCCAGCAGCGCGGCAACGGCGGGCATCGCCACACCGACGCCCACGCCGGTCAGGCATCGCCATGCCACCAGCTGGAATAGCGATGCGCTGAACGCAGAGGCGAGGGTGGCTAGCGCAAACGCTAGCGTGCCGGCCACAAGCACAGGCTTTCGTCCTCGTGTGTCAGCAATGCTCCCCGCGGTGACATAGCCGAGCAGCAGCCCGAACATGCCCGCTGCGATGGCAGCGGAAATCTCGGCGGGCTTCGCGCTGAAGTGCGTAGCGATCTGCGGCGCAATGAATCCAATGATGGCTGCATCGAAGCCCTCGAGCGCAACCACGGCAAAGCAGATGGCGATGATGCGGCGGCGGTGTCGATTGGGCGGGATGTCGTCGATTACCGCGGAGATGTCCAGGGGATCGGCACGCAATGGGGGGTTTTTCATGGTAGGCGCTCGTCCCGCTCAGAATGCGTGCTCGACAAAGAGCCCGGACAGTACTTGCTTGTTGCTGTCCGACGGGCCGGCAGCGCCGTTGATAAAGGCCTTGGCGTCCGCGGTGCCCCCCGCCTTCTGGAACGCGGCTTGCAGGTAGACATGGGTTCTCAGCGACAGCGCCTTGTCCAGTTTCAGCAGGACCTGATGCGCGTAGCGATCCTGCAGCGCCGCGTTGCCCTTCATGTACTGGTAGTGAAGGTTGATCGTGTAGCTATCGCCCACAGGCACTGTCGAGCCCGCGCCGAACGTGTCGATCGCGCCATTGGTGAGCGCGTTTCTCACGCGGGTGTAAGACCCAGCAATCGTCGACTCGCCGATGTTCCACTTTGCCCCCAGCCCCATCGTCTGGAAGTGCGCGCGGCTGGTCGGCGTGCTGCTGTCCCTGAAATCCGTATAGGCGACGGCGGCGCCATAGCGCGGGGTTTCGTAGAGTGCGCCGAGGCTATAGGTGCTTCCGTCGTTGATCGAACTGGTGCGCTCGCCGAGGGCGTACATCGCGCCGAGCTTGAGCGGCCCGAATTGCCTGGTGTACTTGGCCGCGTTGGCCAGCGCTTCGCCGTTGGTCCGGTCGGCGTCGAACGAACCCACGCGAGCCGGGCTATAGACGCCGCCAAAATTCAGGAACGGCCCCTGCGGGCTGCCCCAGATGCCGCCGAACCACGAGCCGCTGAAGCCCGGGATCGTCAGGAAATCGAACATGAAGTCTCGCGTGTATCCCAGGGCGAGGTCGCCCAGCGAACCGCGCAAGCCAACGATCGCATTGGTGTTGAAGAGCTGCCCGACCGTCTGGCCGTTATCCGCAAAGAACCGGCCGGCCAGCCTGAAGTACGCCGCCATGTCTGGCGACAACGTCTCGGAACCGTTCATGGCGATGTAGTTGGGCCGGTACGGGCCGGAATCGACGCCATAGCGTGAAGCCCCTCCGACATTCGACGTCACCGTGGGACCCGCCGTTACCAGGCCGCTGAGTGAGACCCCGTCGGGCTGCGCGGCCGATGCATTGGCCGCCATGCCCAGCGCGGTTGTCGCCAGGCTTGCCAGGCAAAGCCGGCGCAGATGAATTCGTGGAAATGCACTTCCCGTGATGGCAGACCTGCGGCCTTTCGTCCTCATTGTTTCCTCCTTTTGTGGTTTCGGTTGGAGCGCTCACGCTCAGCAGCACAAGGTGGCGATCTCTCTGATATCCGGCAACGACTTGCCGCGTGGGCGATGTCATTGGCCTGTGACCGATACCGATGGTAGAGCGAAGGTGGCGCGGCAAGGCATGACGAAATTGAGAAGCGTCATGCGTAGGTCGCATGGCCTGTGCCGGTGCTTCGAGGCAGGTGAATAAGCATGGCGGACGCGGGCCACGGCACGGGAACGCGCGGTGACGCCAGCGCGGTGCGGACGGCTTTGAAGGGGTGTGTGATTGCCCGCGAATGGGGCAAGCCGCAGGCTCAGTGGCTGCCGGCGTCCCAGGAGGATTCGACGACGCGCCGCAGGCTGAGGATAAAGCTGCGCGTCTGCCGCGTGCTGGTCCGGTCGCGCCGCCAGATGGCCGATAGCGGACCAAGACTGAGGTTGAACGACAGCGGGAGGATGCAAACCTCGCCGCGCGCGGCCATGAAGCGTGCGGCACTTTCGGGGAGCTGCCACAGGAAGTGGCCGCGCGACATCAGTTCGCGCCCCAGTTCCAGCGAGAGCGCGCCCACGATTTCCGGCGCCGGGAGACCGGCTTCCCGGATTTCATGCACCAGCATTTCCCGAAGGATGCTTCCTGGTGGCGCGGAGATCCAGGGGTACTGGATGCACGTCGCGATATCGACATCCTGCCTGGCCAGCGGATGATCCGGAGCGCACGCAAGCACGATGCCGTCATGCACCAGCGCGGCGGTCCGGTAGGTTTCGGCGCTCTGGCTTCTCGGGGCGCGGCTGATGAGCAGGTCGATCGCGCCCGCATCCAGTTTCTCGATCAGGGCTTCGTGCGATCCGACTTCCACCGTGATCTCCACGCGCGGATTCGCCTGGCGGAACTGGAGAATGGCCTCCGCCAGCGGCCACCGGCTGAACATCGAGAAGCAGCCCAGGATCATGTTGCCGAGATCGCCCCTGGCGATGGCACCCAGATCCGCCTCGGCCTTGTGGAAGTCGCTCAGGAGCAAGGCCGCATGGCGGCACATCGCGGTTCCGAGCGCGGTGGCCATCATGCCCTTCGCGGATCGCTCGAACAGCTTCCCGGCAACGATCTCCTCGACCTCGGCAACCGCCCGCGAAAGCCCGGACTGCGTCATGTGCAATTGCTCGGCGGCCTTGGACAGGTTCCCAAGTTCCGCGACGGAGAGAATGATCTCCAGATGGCGCGTCCGAAGCTTTCCGCGAAATGGGGTCATCGTTTGTGGATTTGAATGAACTTTCGGGATGCGCCCGTTGACCGGGCAGGTCGGAGCGAACCGCGATCTTACCCGTAAGTGCATGCGTGGCGGCGCCTGCGCCGCCACGCCCCCTTACGATGTTGTGTGTGACCTCGCCACCAGCGCGATGGGTGCTACATGCTCCGTCTTGCCCTCGGCATGCTGCGCCGAAGCCGAGCGCCGATGATCGATCAGCAACACCGCCATCATCGCGATCACCGCCGGAATGGCGATGGCCACGAAATTCTGCTGCAGCGGCAGCGACATGCCCACCAGCGCGCCGATCACGATCGGCGCCAGGATGGCCCCGCTGCGCCCGATGCCTGACGCCCAGCCGATGCCGGTCGCGCGGACCGCCATCGGATAGAACTGCCCCACATAGGCGTAGGTGACGATCTGCGTGCCGATGGTCGAGGCGCCGGCCAGCGCTACCAGCACGAACAGCAGCGCGGTGGGCACCGGGTAGCCCAGCAGCGTGATCGATACCGCGGCCAGGGCGTACATGCCCACCAGCACGTACTTGATATTGAAACGGTCCGCCAGCCAGCCACCGCCGATGGCGCCGATCATGGCGCCGAAGTTCAGCACCAGCACGAAGGTGAGCGCCGAGCCCAGGCTATAGCCTGCACCGGCCATCATCTTGGCCAGCCAGGAGCTGAGCGCGTAGACCATGAACAGGCACATGAAGAACGCTACCCAGAACATCAACGTGGAAAAGCCGCGTCCGTCCTGGAACAGCTTGCCGATGGGCGCGTCGCCCGCTTTCTCGCCGGCGGGCAGCGCGAACCGGTCACCGGGCTGGGGCTGGTAGCCTGGCTCCAGGCGCGAGGCGATGTGCTTGAGTGCGTCGATCTGGCCCGATTTGATCAGGAAGGGCATGGACTCCGGCAAGGACTTCAGGATGACCGGGATCAGCAGTGCCGGCAGGCCAGCGGCGAGGAAGACCGATTGCCACCCGTAGCTTTCAATCATGCCTTTGCCCAGCAGCGCGGCCAGCATGCCGCCCACCGAGTAGCCGCTGAACATCAGCGTGACCATGGTCCCGCGAATCTTGCGCGGGGAGTACTCGGTCATCTGCGCCACCACGTTCGGCATGACGCCGCCGATGCCCAGGCCGGCCAGGAAGCGTGTCACGCTGAACGTCACGGGATCGCTGGTGAAGCCGGCCGCCGCGGTGAAGACGCTGAACAGCAGGATGCAGATGGCGATGGCGCGGCGCCGCCCGATACGGTCAGCCACCGTGCCCATGAAGATGGCGCCGAACATCATGCCGAACAGCGCGGCGCTGACCATGAAGCCGGCGCTGGTGGCGTCCACGCCCATGCCCTTCATGATCGACGGCAGCGCGATGCCGACCACGGCGAGGTCGTAGCCGTCGAAGATGATGATGAGGGCGCACCAGAGGAGGATTTGGGCGTGGAAGCGGTTGAAGCGGGCTTCGTCGGCTAGTTTGTGGATGTCGATGTGGGGCATGGGGGGTCTCCTTTTGGGTTTTGTTTTTGTTTGGTGGGGTTGCTAAACGTCAAAGGCAAAGGCTTAAAGTCAAAGGCGGTTTCACCACCCCTGCGGGGCGGCGACCTACTTTCTTGTCTTGCCAAGAAAGTAGGCAAAGAAGGCGCGCCGGATGGGGCGACTTCCCCTCGGGCTTCGGCGAAAAGAGCGGCCGGGACCCAAACTCGCATCGCCTTAAGGCGATACTCAGACATGGGTCCCTCTTTTCCGCTCTTTTCGCCGAATCCCGAGGCGCCCCATACGGCCTAGGTGAACCTTGACGGCTCGCTTCGCATCGCGCTTGGGTGTTTCCCGCCCCTTCGGGCGGGAAACACGGCTACCACAGTTGGTTGATCTTGCCGCTGGTTGGCTCCCCTCTCCCACTTGTGGGAGAGGGGCCGGGGGAGAGGGCGGGCGCTTGTTATGCCGTTGGGCGCTGGCGTGCTCCCGCATTGTTTCTCACGCCGGCGCGCCTTCCATCTCGCGCAGCCTGAAGCGCTGGATCTTCCCCGTGGCCGTCTTCGGCAGCGCGCCCATGAATTCGATGATGCGCGGGTATTTGTATGGCGCCAGCCGTTCCTTGACGAAGGCTTTCAGCTCCGTCTCGCTGACCTGCGCGCCGGGTTTGAGTACCACGAAGGCCTTGGTCTTGGTGAGGCCCGCGTCGTCGGGCACGCCAATCACCGCGGCTTCGAGCACCGCGGGGTGCTGGGCCAGCGTGGCTTCCACCTCGAACGGGGAGACATAGATGCCGCTGACCTTGAGCATGTCGTCGCTGCGCCCGGCGTAGCTGTAGCTGCCGTCGGCGTTGCGCGCGTATTTGTCGCCGCTCTTGGTCCAGCCGCCGCGAAAGGTCTCGCGTGATTTTTCCCGGTTGCCCCAGTACATCAGCGCTGCGCTCGGGCCCTGGATATAGAGGTCGCCCACATCGCCGTCGGGCACGGCGTGGCCGTCTTCGTCGCGCAGTTCCACCGCATAGCCCGGCACCGGCCAGCCCGTGGTGCCGTAGCGAACCTGCCCGGGGCGGTTGGACAGGAAGATATGCAACATCTCGGTCGAGCCGATGCCGTCGATGATTTCGCAACCGAAATGCGCGGTGAAACGTTCGCCCAGGTCGGCGGGCAAGGCCTCGCCGGCGGAGGAGCACAGGCGCAGCGAGACCTGCTCGCGCGTGGGCAGCCCGGGCGCGGCGAGCATGCCCGCGTAGCCGGTCGGCGCGCCGAAGAACACGGTCGGCTGATAGTCCAGCCAGCGCCTGAACGTGGCCTCGGGGGTTGGCCGCTCGGCCATCAGCACCACGGTGGCGCCCACGCTCAGCGGGAAGGTCAGGGCATTGCCGAGCCCATAGGCAAAGTAGAGCTTGGCGGCCGAGAAGCAGATGTCGGCCTCGCCCAGTGACAGCACGGGCTTGGCATAGAGCTCCGCAGTCCAGTACGGGTTGCCCTGGCTGTGCAGCACGCCCTTGGGGCGTCCGGTGGAGCCTGACGAATAGAGCCAGAAGCCGGGATCGTCGGGGCCGGTGCTGGCCGGCGCGGCTAGCGGCGCGTTGCGCTCGATCCACGCTTCGAGGGCGATCATGCCATCGGGCAGCGGACCGGCGGGCCGCGAGACGATCACGGTCCCGGCTTCGTGGCCGCCCTGGGCCATGGCCTGCTGCAGCACGGGCAGCAGCGCGCCCGATACCAGCACGGCCTGCGCGCGGCTGTGCTGCAGCATATAGGCGTAGTCGTCGGCGGTGAGCAGCGTGTTGACCGCCACCGGCACGATGCCGGCATACATCGCGCCGAGGAAGCACACCGGCCAGTCGTTGCCATCGTGCATCAGCAGCAGCACGCGTTCTTCGCGATGGATGCCGCTGGCCAGCAGCGCGGCGGCAACACGGCGGATGCGCTCGGCCAGTTCGCCGTAGCGCGTCGTGCCGTGGTCGTCGATGTAGGCGGTCTTGCCGGGGCGCTGCGCGTTGCACGCGATCAGGTGCTGGGCGAAGTTGAACGGCGTGCCGGGTGGCTGGACTTGTGGTTCGGCTGTCATGCTTGTCTCCCCCTATCGACGGATCGATGGATCGATGTTTTGGTGGGTTTGCCGTGGCGGTGCTGGTGCTGGTGGTGCCGGTGGTGCATTAAAGCTGTGCCCGCACGCTGGTGCTTGCCTGCACGGCACTGCGCCGGTGATAGAAATTCAGCGCGCGCAAGCCGCCCAGTTCTTCGCCACCGCCTGCGCGGCCCGGGCCGCCGTGCAGCGATTGCGGCATGACGTTGCCGTGGCCGGTATGCAGCTGGGCAACTTCGGGTGAGATCACGTGGACGCGGCCATGGCTGTCGGCCAGTTCCACGGCGGCTTGGGCCAGCGCATCGGCATCGCTGCCGTAGAGCGATGCCACCAGCGAGCCCTGGCCCCGGCGCACGAGCGCCAGTGCGTGGGCGCTATCGCGGTAGGGCACCAGCGTGGCCACGGGGCCGAACACCTCGGTGTCGTGCACGCGATCGGCAGCGTCCGCATCGCGCGTACCCAGCAGCGTGGGCCCGACGCAGCAGGCCACGGCCGGATCGGCATCGACCAGCGCGTGCGTCGCGCCGTCGTGCAGCACCTCGGCCTGGGCTTGCAAGTAACCCAGCCCTTCGCGCACCGATGCGAGTTGCGCCCGGCTGACCAGCGCGCCCATGCGCACCGCTTCATGGCGGGGATTGCCCACGGTGACCCTGGCCAGCCGCGCGCCGATGGCATCGGCGGCAGCGCCATACAGCGTCTCGGGCACGAAGATGCGGCGGATGGCCGTGCATTTTTGCCCGGACTTGACCGTCATCTCCCGCGCGGCTTCCCTGGCCAGCAGGTCGAACGCTTCGCTGCCGGCGGCTTCGCCGGGCAGCAGCAGGGCCGAGTTGACGCTGTCGGCCTCGATATTGACGCGCACCGAGCGCTGCGTCACCGCCGCATGCGAGCGGATCAGCGCGGCGGTTTGGGCCGAGCCGGTGAAGGAGACCACATCGAACGGCTGCAGCTGGTCCAGCAATCCGGCCGCGCTGCCGCATACCACCGACAGCGCGCCGGGCGGCAACACGCCAGCGTCCACCACGTCCCTGACCATGCGCTGGGTCAGCCAGGCGGTGGCTGTCGCGGGCTTCACGATCACGGGCACACCCGCCAGCAGTGCCGGTGCGGCCTTTTCCCACAAGCCCCAGCTCGGGAAGTTGAAGGCGTTGATTAATAGCGCCACGCCGCGCGTGGGCACCAGCACGTGCTGCGACTGGAACAGCGGGTCCTTGCCGAGCCGCGCGGCATCGCCGTCGATCAGGTAGCGCCGCTCTCCTAGCGCGTCGCCGAGCTTGGCATAGGTGCCAAGCGTGAAGATCCCGCCATCGATATCCACGGCGGAATCGTTGCGCACGGTGCCGCTGTTGGCGGTGGCGATCTCGTCATAGGCATCGCGGTTGGCCTGCAGGATCTTGACGACGGCGGCCAGCATGGCGGCGCGCTCGCGGTAGGTCATGGCGCGCAAGGCGGCGCCGCCTTGCTCGCGCGCAAAGGCGAAGCCGGCGGCAAGGTCGAGCCCGGTGGCATCCACGCGCACCAGCGCATCGCCCAGTACAGGGTCGGACAGCGTCGCGCCGGCACCGGAGCCGGCTTGCCAGCGGCCGCCAAGATAGTTGGAAAGCAGTTCGGTCATGAAGGCAATCTCAGCGGGTGAAGTCGATGCGGCCGTCGGGCAGCAGGTAAAGGACGAGCGCGCGGCCGTGGCTGACGGTGGGCCGGTGTGCGCTGCCCGGCGGGCAGACCAGCCAGCCAGCGGGGCGGCCGTCGAACTCGGCGGCGGCGTCGATCGGCACGATCAGGTCGATCTCGCCATTGGGGTGCGTGTGATGCGGCCCGGCGATGTCTTGCATGTCGACCACGTCGACGGAGAACCCGTGCAGGTCCTCGGCCGGCTTGAAGATGCGGCCATAGCGGATGCCGCCGCCCTCGCGGTTGCACAGCCAGCCCTCGGCCACGCCAGCCTGGCAGGCCGCCTTGAGTTCGCTGTAAGTGGCGCTGCCTGCGCCATGCTCGGCATTCAGCCAGGTATCCAGGGCGGCATCGAGTGGGCGGCCAGCAATGCGGGCCGTGAGCCGCGCGATCTGCTCGCGCAATTCGGTGGGGGACATGGAAGGGGCTCCGTTAGGCTCAGCCGGGTTGCATACCCGCGCTTCATGCATTATTGTGCATGTGTGAAACATAGAGCCACCAAGAAATCATGTCAAGCACTATATTGCATGTTCCCGGGTTAACGCGGGAGGCTGCCGGCGAGCAGGACGCCGATGCCGCGCCAGGCAACGGTAGCGCCGCGGAAGCTGGCGGGGTGGAGAAAAACGCCTTTCTCGCCGCATTGGGCGAGCGCGTGCGTGAGCTCCGTTCGCGCCGGGGGCTGACCCGCAAGGCCACGGCGCTGGCCGCCGGGGTTTCGGAGCGGCACCTGGCCAACCTGGAGTACGGCAGTGGCAATGCTTCCATCCTGGTGCTGCTGCAGATCGCCTCGGCGCTGCACTGCTCGCTGGCCGAATTGCTTGGCGATGTGTCCACCTCATCGCCGGAATGGCTGCTGATCCGGGAACTGCTGGAACACCGCGACGAAGGCACGCTTCGCCGCGTGCGCATTGCGGTCGGCGAGATGCTCGGCACCGGCGGCGGCAACGCCGCGCGCAGTCCGCGCGTGGCGCTGATCGGGCTGCGCGGCGCCGGCAAGTCCACGCTGGGCGGCATGCTGGCCGAGGACCTGGGCTTTCCCTTTGTGGAACTCAGCCGCGAGATCGAGAAGTTCGCCGGCTGCAGCATCTCCGAAATCCAGGGACTGTATGGCATGAACGCCTACCGCCGCTATGAGCGGCGCGCGCTGGAGGAAGCCATCCAGATCTATCCCGAAGCGGTGATCGCCACGCCTGGCGGCCTTGTGTCCGACCCTGCCACCTTCAACCTGCTGCTGGCCCATTGCACCACGGTGTGGCTGCAGGCTAGCCCGGAAGATCACATGAACCGCGTGCGCGCCCAGGGCGACTTCCGCCCGATGGCCGCCAGCAAGGAGGCCATGGAAGACCTGCGCCATATCCTGGCTGGCCGCGCGGCCTTCTATTCCAAGGCGGAGTTCAGCGTCGACACCAGCGCCGAGCCGCTGGAGCCCACCTTCCTGGCGCTGCGCGAGCGCGTGCGCTACGCATTGCAACTGCCGCTCTGATTCCTTGGTGGGTAGATGCACAATATTGCTTGACGGAGTTTTGATGTATGAACTATAGTTCTTTCACCAAAACCCAATCCATGCACTATTGTGCTTCATTGCTGAGGAGACACAGCCATGACTACCGCCCCCCGCGTCGAATACCAGACTGATCCGTCCCAGTACAAGCACCTCAAGCTAACCTTCGACGGCCCCATAGCGACGCTGGCGGTAGACATCGATGAGAACGCTGGCCTGCGTCCTGGCTACAAGCTCAAGCTCAACAGCTACGACCTCGGCGTGGACATCGAGCTCAACGATGCGGTCAACCGCATCCGCTTCGAGCATCCCGAGGTGCGTACCGTGGTGGTCACCAGCGGCAAGGACAAGGTGTTCTGCTCCGGCGCCAATATCTTCATGCTGGGCGTCTCCAGCCATTCCTGGAAAGTGAACTTCTGCAAGTTCACCAACGAGACGCGCAACGGGCTGGAGGATTCGTCGAAGCACAGCGGCCTGAAGTTCCTCGCCGCGGTCAACGGCGCCTGCGCCGGCGGCGGCTACGAGCTGGCGCTCGCCTGCGACGAGATCATCCTGGTCGACGACCGCTCCTCCGCCGTGAGCCTGCCCGAAGTGCCGCTGCTGGGCGTGCTGCCCGGCACCGGCGGCCTGACCCGCGTGACCGACAAGCGCCACGTGCGCCACGACCTTGCGGATATCTTCTGCACCACCACCGAAGGCGTGCGTGGCCAGCGCGCCAAGGACTGGCGCCTGGTGGACGACATCGCCAAGCCCGCCGTCTTTGCGCAAAAAGTGCAGGAGCGCGCTCAGGCCCTGGCCGCGCAGAGCGACCGCCCGGCCAACGCCAGCGGCGTGGCGCTGACCCCGCTCGCGCGCACGCTGGAGGCCGACGCACTGCGCTACACCTACGTCACCGTGGAGATCGACCGCGCGGGCCGCAAGGCTGCCTTCACCGTGAAGGGCCCATCCGCCACGCAGCCGACGAGCGTCGCCGCCATCGCCGAGGCCGGCGCCGCCTGGTACCCGCTGCAACTGGCGCGCGAACTCGAAGACGCCATCTTGTCGATGCGCACCAACGAACTGGATATCGGCACCTGGCTGATCAAGTCCGAAGGCGACGCCGCCAACGTGCTGGCCATGGACGCCACGTTGCTCGCCAACCAGGATCACTGGCTGGTGCGCGAAACCATCGGCCTGCTGCGCCGCACGTTCTCCCGCCTGGATCTGTCCTCGCGCAGCCTGTTCGCGCTGATCGAGCCGGGCTCGTGCTTTGCCGGCACCTTCCTGGAGCTGGCGCTGGCGTGCGACCGCAGCTACCACCTGGCGCTGCCGGACGACGAGGCGCGCGCGCCCAGGATCACCGTGGCCGAGACCAATTTCGGGCTGTACCCGATGGTGACGGGTCAGAGCCGCCTGGGACGGCGCTTTTACGACGAGCAGCCGGCGCTGGACGCGGTGCGCGCCAAGGCCGGCCAGCCCCTGGACGCCGACGCCGCATTCGCGGTGGGCCTGGTGACCGCCAACCCCGACGACATCGACTGGACCGATGAAGTGCGCATCGCGCTGGAAGAGCGCGCGGCCATGTCGCCGGATGCGCTCACCGGCATGGAGGCCAACCTGCGCTTCAACGGCCAGGAAAACATGTTCACCCGCATCTTCGGGCGGCTCACCGCCTGGCAGAACTGGATCTTCCAGCGCCCCAACGCGGTGGGCGAGAAGGGCGCGCTCAAGGTCTACGGCAAGGGCGACAAGGCCGCGTTCGACTGGAACCGCGTCTGACCTGACACCGCCGATATCGTTGATATCGCACCCGAACCCGAACCCGAACCCGAACACGCCGCATCCAACGCATAGCCAGCCCGGAGACCATGATGTCCAGCATCAACTACAGCGACAAGATCCCCAATAACGTCAACCTCAGCGAAGACCGCACGCTGCAGCGCGCGCTCGAGCAATGGCAGCCCAACTACCTGAGCTGGTGGAACGACATGGGCCCGGATGGCTCGCAGGACTTCGACATCTACCTGCGCACCGCCATCAGCGTCGACCCGCAAGGCTGGGCGCACTTTGGCCACGTGAAGATGCCGGACTATCGCTGGGGCATTTTCCTGAACCCCGCCGAGGCCAACCGCAAGATCCACTTTGGCGACCACAAGGGTGAAGACGCCTGGCAGGACGTGCCCGGCGAATACCGCGCCAACCTGCGCCGCATCATCGTCACGCAGGGCGATACCGAGCCCGCATCGGTGGAGCAGCAGCGCCACCTCGGCCTGACCGCGCCGAGCATGTACGACCTGCGCAACCTGTTCCAGGTCAACGTGGAAGAAGGCCGCCACCTGTGGGCCATGGTTTACCTGCTGCACAAGTACTTCGGCCGCGACGGCCGCGAAGAAGGCGAAGCGCTGCTGGAGCGCCGCAGCGGCCAGCAAGACAACCCACGCATCCTGCAGGCGTTCAACGAGCAGACGCCGGACTGGCTGTCGTTCTTCATGTTCACCTATTTCACCGACCGCGACGGCAAGTTCCAGTTGTGCGCGCTGGCCGAAAGCTCGTTCGATCCGCTCGCCCGCACCACCAAGTTCATGTTGACCGAGGAAGCGCATCACATGTTCGTCGGCGAGAGCGGCGTCTCGCGTGTGATCCAGCGCACCTGCCAGGTGATGAACGAGCTCAAGACCGACGACCCGGCCCGCTTGCGCGCCGCCGGCGTGATCGACCTGCCGACCATCCAGCGCTACCTGAACTTCCACTACAGCGTGACCATCGACCTGTTCGGCGCGGATGAGTCGAGCAACGCCGCGACCTTCTACAGCACCGGCCTGAAGGGCCGCTACGAAGAAGGCAAGCGCGCCGACGACCACGTGCTCAAGGGCCAGACCTACAAGGTCCTGCAGGCCAGCGGCGGCCAGTTGATCGAAAAGGAAGTGCCGATGCTCAACGCGCTCAACGAAGTGCTGCGAGACGACTACATCAAGGACAGCGTGGCCGGCGTGGAGCGCTGGAACCGCGTGATCGACAAGGCTGGCATCCCTTTGCGCCTGAAGGTCCCGCATAAAGCCTTCCACCGCAATATCGGCGCGCTTTCCGGCGTGAAGATCTCGCCGGATGGCCGGGTGATTTCGGACGCGGAATGGAACGCCAATGTCGACCAGTGGCTGCCTAGCGAGACTGACCGCGCCTATGTGGCCAGCCTGATGGGCCGCGTGGTCGAGCCCGGCAAGTTTGCCGGCTGGATCGCGCCGCCGGTAATGGGCATCAACCGCCAGCCGGTGGATTTCGAGTACGTGCGCTTCAACTGAGCGTCGCGAGTCGAAAGCCAGAAATCGAAAGGCAAGAATCGCAAGAAGGCGGGGGCCCGGTGGGCTCCCGCGGCAAAAGGCCCCGGCCACAGGGGTCGCATCACCCCCGGAGTTCGCCATGGACATGTCCGACATCCAGGTCATCAGGCAGCACCTGATCGACCCCGAGATCTGCATCCGCTGCAATACCTGCGAGGCCACCTGCCCGGTCGCGGCCATCACCCACGATGCGCGCAACTATGTGGTCGACGCGGACAAGTGCAACGGCTGCATGGCCTGCATCTCGCCATGCCCGACCGGCTCGATCGACAACTGGCGCACCATGCCGCGCGCCAAGGCCTACGGCATCGTGGAGCAGTTTGGCTGGGACACGTTGCCTGACGAGCTTTCCTCCGAGCAGCTTGCCGCGCAAGGCGTGGCGGCGGATGCCGAGCCGCTTCTCGAATCCGCCCCGGCGTCATCGCTAGCGGCCGTCACCGACGAAGACGGTTTCAACAGCGCCCAGTACGGCGCCACCGTGCCGCCGTGGTCGGCCGCGCACGCCTATACCAACCTCTACGGCGCCAAGGCCGCCGCCCGCTCCGTCACGGCCACCGTGGTTGGCAATGCGCGCGTCACCGAGGTCGGGCGCGACTACGATACGCACCATATCGTGCTGGACTTCGGCACCGCGCCGTTTCCGGTGCTGGAAGGCCAATCGATCGGCATCGTGCCGCCGGGCGTGGATGCCAGCGGCCGCCAGCACCATGCGCGCCAGTATTCGCTGGCCAGCCCACGCAATGGCGAGCGGCCGGGCTACAACAATATCTCGCTCACCATCAAGCGCGTGCTGGAAGACCACCAAGGCAACCCCGTGCGCGGCGTGGCATCGAACTATATGTGCGACCTGCAGGTGGGCGACAGGGTAGAAGTGATCGGGCCATTTGGCGCCAGCTTCCTGATGCCCAACCATCCGCGCTCCCATATCGTGATGATCTGCACGGGCACCGGCAGCGCGCCGATGCGCGCGATGACGGAATGGCGCCGGCGGCTGCGCAAGTCCGGCAAGTTCGAGGGCGGCAAGCTGATGCTGTTCTTCGGCGCGCGCACGCAGGAGGAGCTGCCTTACTTCGGCCCGCTGCAGAGCCTGCCCAAGGACTTCATCGATATCAACTTCGCGTTCTCGCGCACCCCGGGGCAGCCCAAGCGCTATGTGCAGGACGTGATGCGCGAGCGCGCGGCCGACCTGGGGCCGCTGCTGGCGGACCCGAACACCTGCTTCTACGTCTGCGGGCTCAAGAGCATGGAGGAGGGCGTGGTGCTGGCCTTGCGGGACGTGGCGCAGCAGGCGGGTTTGTCGTGGGACACGGTGGGCGCCGCGCTCAAGAAGGACGGGCGGCTGCACCTGGAGACGTACTGATTCTCTGAAGATGCGCGCCGCGCCCCCGAGCCCTGGCGCGGGCCCGATCCGGTCACGCCGCCAGCTTGCTCAGGCTTTCCACGGTCTTGATGCAGGCCTGCGCCGCCTCGCGGCCCTTCACGACGAAGTGCTCGCTGAAGAATTTGCGGTGGTCTTCGTGATCGTGGAAGCTTTTCGGCGTCAGCACGGCGGAGAGCACGGGCACCTGCGTATCGAGTTGCACGCGCATCAGGCCGCTGATGACGGCGTCCGCGACAAACTCGTGGCGGTAGATGCCGCCATCGACGACAAAGCCCGACGCCACGATCGCCGCATAGCGCCCGGTGTCCGCCAGCTTGCGTGCATGCAGCGGGATCTCGAACGCGCCAGGCACTTCAATCACGTCCACTGCCTCGCGCGCTACGCCGCGCGCGGCCATTTCAGCGAGGAAGGCGTCGCGGGCCTGGTGAACAATATCCGCATGCCATTGCGCGTGGATAAACGCAAAGCGCCAGGCCGGATTGACGGGTGCGGTGTCCTGGAGGTCGCGGTGGTCGCGCTGGACAGGAGAAACTAACTGATTCATGGCCTTCTTCAGAAGAGTGGGTTACCAGAATCAGGGCGCACGAGTTTAGTCCCCCGGCGCCGGGAGACGGGGCGGGGAACAGAAACATCGCGCTCTCTTTCATCCGGACTATGACCGTCGGCTTCGGAGTTGCACCGAATCTGCTGACCCCGGCTCTCGGAGACTTCGAGGAGAACCGGGCGCTCGCGGGCTTATGCGAAAAAATCGCCATCACCGCCGGTGGGGACTTTCACCCCGCCCTGAGAACGCTGATGCAGGCGCGAAGCCTGCAACGCAGCCATGATACACCGTGATGCGATTGTGAGTTTGGCGTGGCCCAGGCCTGCCGTTTGGCCGTCATGCGCCCGACATTGCTTTTCTCAGGGCTGTTCGTTGAGAATGCGCGGGCTTGCGGCAGGCATCGATTTGCGGTTGCGGCGCGTCTTCACGTCCAGCCACCAGCGATCCGCGTTGTGCGCTTGCAGGATGCTGACGGCCTCGCCCATGCGCGGCGTGCTGACTGGAACGCCGCGCGCGGCGGCCAGCGCGATGATGCGGTCGAAGGGCTCGTGCCAGGCGTGCATGGCCAGGTCGAAGGTGCCGTTGTGAATCGGCAGCAGGCAATTGCCATTCAGGTCGATATGCGCCTGCAGGGTCTGCTCAGGCTGCATGTGCACGGCGGGCCAGTTCACGTCGTAAGCGCCGGTTTCCATCAGTGTGAGATCAAATGGGCCATAGCGCTCGCCGATACGCTTGAAGCCGTCGAAGTAGCCCGTGTCGCCACTGAAGAACACACGCAGATCGGTGTGCAGAATCACCCAAGACGCCCACAGCGTACGGTTGCCGTCAAACGGCGTTCGCCCGGAAAAATGCTGCGCCGGTGTCGCGACAAAACGCACGCCCTCCACCTCGGTGGTTTGCCACCAGTCGAGCTGCCTCACCTTGCCCGCGTGGATCCCCCAGTCGATCAGGCGATCCCCTACGCCGAGCGGCGTCAGGAAGTGCTCGGTCTTGTCCGCCAGTGCCATGATGGCCGCACGGTCCAGGTGATCGTAGTGATCGTGCGAGAGGATCACGGCCTTGATGGGCGGCAAGGCGTCGATGCCGATCGGCGGTTGATGGAACCGCTGCGGGCCAGCCCACTGCACCGGCGAAGCGCGCTCGCTAAAGACCGGATCCGTGATCCAGAAAGCGTTGCGTAGTTTCAGCAGCACGGTGGAATGCCCAAGCCGAAACACCGTGTTGTCCGGCGCGGCGAGCAGGTCAGCCTGCGTCAGCGTTTGCACCGGAACCGGGCCGGCGGGCTGGGTGTCCGCGGGCTTGTCGAAGAGAAAGCGCCAGGCGATGCCGAGGGTCTTGAGCAAGCCGCCCTTGGGCGGCCCGGCCAGGGCGCGAGCCTGGCTCGCGCGCGATTCCGGCGACTGGGTGTAGCTCTGGCGGCTGACGGGGCGGGGCGAATGATTGGTCATGATGGCAATCAGGATCCAAAGTGGGGGGCAGGGCAAGCGGCGGGGCCGTTCCATCCCGCTTCGATTTGCGAAAACTGTACTGCACAGTGTAGTTTCCATTTTATGGAAAGTAAACTTGTCGGTGTAAAATTACCCATTTCCCCAACGCCAAGGCCCCCCAGGAACGCCATGCCCCCAGCCCAACGCCTGACGGATCGCAAACGCGAAGCCATCATTCAGGCCGCCATCGCCGAGTTTCGCGACAACGGCTTCGAAGTCACCAGCATGGACAAGGTCGCCGCCCGGGCAGCGGTTTCCAAGCGCACGGTCTACAACCACTTTGCCAGCAAGGATGAGCTGTTTGCCGAGATCCTTTCCCAGTTGTGGGAGAGCAGCCAGGGCGAACTTGACACGGCTTACGCGAGTGACCAGCCGGTGGATGCGCAGTTGCGCGAGTTGGTGCGCCTGAAGATGAACATGCTCAACAACGCCAGCTTCATGGACCTGGCACGCGTGGCCATCGCCGAGACCATCCACTCGCCGGAGCGGGCGAGGGAAATGGTCGCCAGGCTGGGCGAGCGGGAAGAGGGCATTCATGTCTGGATACGCGCGGCCCAGGCCGACGGCAAGCTGAAAGCGGCGGATCCCGCCTTTGCCGCTTGTCAGCTGCAGGCGCTGATCAAGGCGTTTGCCTTCTGGCCGCAGATCACCATGGGACAGCCCCCGCTGGATGCGGCGATGCAGCGGCAGGTGGTGGATTCGGCGGTTGCGATGTTTCTTGCGCGGTATGGGGTGGTTTAGGCTTGAAGGTTTTTGCCCGTCCATGCCACTGATGGCGCGGCGCAGATTCCGGTTGCACCTGTAGTTCGGCTTCCCACTCGGTTTCGGATCCGGCGAAGCAGCGGGCCCAAGGTTAAGTCGTCACCAAGCCGGACAACTGTATCTGCCGGCAGCAGACTTGATTTTCATCGATCGCAATCTCTCAATCTCTATCACCGGGCCGCTAACCCTGTCCTATAATGCTTGACTACACAATCATTGATGGAACAATAAAATGATTTCGCAGCCTCACGAGGCGCATAGCAGCGGGCAGGTGCTGCCATTCCGCGAGTCCTTGCTGGCCATGCTGGGTATCGCGTTCGTGGTGATGTTGGTGGCACTTGACCAGACCGTGGTCGGCACCGCGCTGCCGACCGTGGTGGCGGAGCTGCAGGGGTTTGAGTACTACGCGTGGGTGGCGACGGCCTATCTGCTGATGTCGGTGATCACGGTGCCGATCTTCGGGCGGCTGGGCGATTACTACGGGCGAAAGCCCTTCGTGATGGTGTCCATCGTCGTGTTCACGCTGGCTTCCGCGCTGTGCGGCATGGCAACGAGCATGCCGTTCCTGGTGCTTGCGCGCGGCCTGCAGGGCATTGGCGGTGGCATGTTGGTGGGCACTGCGTTTGCTTGTATCCCTGACCTGTTCCCCGATTCGCATGTGCGCTTGCGCTGGCAGGTGATGATGAGCGCGGCGTTCGGCATTGCCAACGCGGTGGGGCCGTCGCTTGGCGGCGTGCTGACCGAGGCCTATGGCTGGCGCTCGGTGTTCTATGTGAACTTGCCGGTGGGCTTGCTGGGGTTGTGGTTTGCCTGGCGCTACCTGCCGCACTTGCGCCAGCAGACCAATACCGGCGCGATCAAGGTGGATTGGCTCGGCGCGGCGCTGATCGGCGTGGGGCTGGGCGGCTTGCAGTTGTGCGTGGAGCTGATGCCCGAGCGTGGGTTCGGGCTGGTCACCGGCGGCTTGCTGGTGATGTCGGTGTGTGCCTTGGTTGGGTTATGGCAATGGGAGCGCCGCACGCCGAACCCGATCCTGCCGCTGGAGATGTTCCGCAATCCCGGGCTGGCGCCATTGTTCCTGCTGGCCGTGTTCGTCGGCTTCGCGATGTTCTCGTTGCTGCTGTACGCGCCGCTGCTGTTCCAGGGGGGCTTTGGCTATTCGCCGAAGGAGGCGGGCGTGCTGGTGACCCCGCTGGTGGTGTGCATCACGGTGGGCAGCATCATCAATGGGCGCATCATCACCCGCATCCGCCAGCCTAACAATATGCTGTATGCGGGATTCGGCATGCTGGCGCTGGCTTGTCTCGGGCTGTCCCAGGCGACGCGCGGGATGTCGCACCATTTGTTGCTGGGCATGATGCTGCTATGTGGCTTCGGGCTCGGCTTCATCATGCCCAACCTGACGGTGTTCGCGCAGCAGACCGCGGGCCGCGAGCATCTGGGCATTGCCACGGCGATGCTGCAGTCGCTGCGCATGGTCGGCGGCATGATCGGTACCGCCGTGGTGGGCACATTGGTCACGCGCAGTTACCTCAGTGGCGTGCACGACGCGCTGCAGAGCGCTGGTGCCGGGCAGTGGCAGGCGCGCATGGCGGATCCGCAGATCCTGATCGACCGTGCGGCGCAGGCAAGCCTGCTGTCGCAGCTGGAGGCGGCCGGGCACAATGGCGCCCTGTTGCTGGAGCAGGCCCGGCTGTCGCTGGTTGGCGCCATCCATATGGGGCTGGCGCTGGCCGCGGTGATTGCGGTGCTGGGCCTGTGGCGTTCGCGGCGGGTGCCGCCGATCAAGCTGGAGCGTGCCGTCAAGCCGGTCATGGCAACGGAGTAGGGCGCGGGGCTAGCCGATAATGTAGGGAGGTTGCCCGTCGCGTGACGGTGCCCCAAGCAGGAGATTGGAGTGGAATTGGAGCGTCAAAGCCTGGCTGTGCTACAGCAGTTCGGGCGAACTTACCGGGCCTATGCCGCGGCTTTCGAGCAGCGCATCGGCCATCCCTTGCCGCGTTGGCGCATTCTGTCCGCGCTGTACGCCCATGCTGGGCCCATTGCGCAAAAGCCCCTTGCCGACCGCGTCGGCATGGACCCGGGCGCGCTCACGCGCCAGCTCAAGGCGCTGCAGGAGCTCGGCTGGGTAGAGCGCAACACCAGCGAGCGCGACAACCGCGTGACCAATGTCACGCTGTCGGCGCTCGGCCATGGCGTTGTGGAGCAGGCATTGCCGCTGCGCTCGGCATTTCTGCAGGACGTGCTGGAAAACGTCTCCGAGACCACCATGCGCGATCTGTCCAAGGGCCTGGAAGAGCTTGAGGGTGGCATTGCCGAAGCGGTGCTGCGCACACAGCAGGACAAGGCGGACGCCGTGTGAGCGCGGCATCCACGACGACCTTGGTCCAACCGTCCTGACTACCCCAACCGATGCTACGGCCGAGCCGGTTGCAGCCTCAACGGCGCCGTCCATACCTCGGCCAGCAGCACGCCCAACACCGTGAGCACCCCGCCGACCGCGTGATATGGCGCGAGCGATTTGCCAAGCAAGCCCGCCGCAATCAGCGCGGTGAGCAGGGGGATCAGGTTGAAGAACATGCTCGCACGGCTCGGCCCGATGCGGGCGACGGCGTGCATCCACACCAGCGGTGCAACCATCGACGCCATGAGCCCGGCGAATCCGACCAGAGGGAGATTGGCGGCCGAGAGGCCCATCTTTGGCGTGAGCAGGTATTGCGGCAGCAACGCGATGACGGCGGCGACGATCTGCAGGTAAAGCAGTTGCAACGCCGGCACGTCCTTCATCTTCCAGCGCTTGAGCAAAATCACATAGACCGCGTAGGCCAGCATGGCCAGCAGCATCAGTGCGTCCCCGAGGTTGGCGCCGCTGGTCAGCAGGCTGCCCAGGTCTCCGGACGATACGACCACCAGCACGCCGGCGATCGACAGCACGGACCCCGCCACGGCGCCGGCGGTCAGGCCCTGCCCCAATAGCAGGATCGATAATGCCAGCACCATCATCGGCGTGAGCGAGCCGATGATGCCCATGTGGGTCGCCGTGGTCAGGTAGGCGGCATAGTAGGCCAGGCACTGATAGGCCACCATGCCGAGCAGGCCCAGCACGGCGATCCGCCCCAATCCGGGCCGGATCGCGGCCCAGTTGCGCAGCACGGGACGCAGTGCCAGCGGCGTGAAGAGCACGGCTGCCAGCAACCAGCGGTAGAAGCTGATCTCGGCCGGCGCGATGGTGCCGGCGGCCATTTTGCTGACGACGGTGTTGCCCGACCAGATCACGACGGCCAGGAGCGGAAAGGCGTATTGCCACATGAGCGCTTTCTCTGATGTGTATGGAACGCTATCATGAGCGCGTCTGTGTTGATTTATATAGCTCAATTTGGACATATCGACCGGAATTCCGGACTAATTCCGGACTCTGTGTAGCAACGGACCTAACAAGCATGGCTATGGCCGACAAGTGGCGTTTCCTGCCGATCCTGGATGTCGAAGGGATGGAGGGCCCCTTCTACCTGCGCTATGACGAGTTCGGCGCCGATACCCTGGCGGAGGCGCACAGCCATAGCTGGGGTCACCTCAACTACGCCGCGCACGGCTCGATGCAGATGGAAACCGTGGGCATGCGGCTGCTTTCCCCGCCGCAGTACGCGATATGGATTCCGCCAAAGGTGGTGCACAGCTGCACGTTGCGCCACGCGATCGTTTACCGCTCGATCTACATCGAGCCCGGCCTATGCGCGCAACTGCCGGCCGAGCCCTGCACGGTGCGCATCAGCCCGATCATCAAGAGCGTGCTGGCGGACTTTGCCGCGCGCGACCTGCATGTGCCACGCACGCCGGCCGATCTTCGGCTGGCGCATGTGGTGGTCGACCAGCTTGCCGTGGCGCCGGTGCAGCGCTGCTACCTCCCGGCGGCAACCACGCCCGCCCTGGCCGCCGTGCTGGAGGCGCTGCAGGCCGATCCTGGCGACCATCGCACGCTGGCCGAATGGGCCGCCAGCGTGCACATGACCGAACGCACCCTTGCGCGCCGTTGCCAGCACGAGCTGGCCATGTCGTTCGGCGACTGGCGCCAGCGCCTGCGTTTCCTGCGTGCTATCGATGCCCTGGAGGCGGGCCGCAGCGTGCAGGAGATCGCGTTCGAACTCGGCTACAGCACGGCATCCGCGTTTATCGCGATGTTCCAGCGCGAGGCTGGCGCCACGCCGGAGCAGTACCGGCGCGAGTTTTGTGGCATTGCGTGATGTTTGCGCTTACCGCGCGCCGCTGAACAGCGCCGCGATGGCCAACGGGTTGGACGGGAAATACAGATGCGTGTAGGACGCCATCAAGGCACCTTGCCGGAACACCGCCTCGCCCCGCGACCCGTCGCGCGGCACGGTGGCGTGGCAGTAGGGCGCCAGCGGGGTTTGCGCGCAGGAGTAATGGAAGGTGTGGCCGCGCAAGGTGCCTTCGGGCAGCGCCAGTTGTTGATGGCCGAGCGCGGCAAGGCGGCGTTGCATTGTCACCGTGCCAGGCAGCAGGCCCGCCACGGCGTGGCTATCCCCGGCCTTGTCGACCAGCGTCTCGAACAACGCCATCATGCCGCCGCATTCGGCGAGGATCGGCAGGCCGTTGGCATGGGCTTGGCGCAGGGCGGCCAGCATGCCTGTGTTGGCCGACAGGCGCGCGGCGTGCAGCTCGGGGTAGCCGCCGGGCAGCCAGAGCGCATCGCAGGCGGGCAAGGCAGCGTCGTCGAGCGGGGAGAAGAAGACCAGCCGGGCGCCGAGCGCCTGGAGCGTATCCAGGTTGGCAGGGTAGATAAAGCGGAACGCGGCGTCGCGGGCGATGGCGATGGTCTTGCCGGCCAGCAGCGGCGGCGGCACGGGCAGCGGCGGCGCCGCGGCGATCTCCACGGCTGCGGGCAGGGCGCCGATGGGTTGCCCGGCGAGGGCATCCGCGAGGCGGTCCAGCCGCGTGTTGAGGTCGGGCAGTTCATCGGCCGCCAGCAGGCCCAGGTGCCGCTCGGGCAGTGATGCCGCGTTGTCGCGCGCCAGCGCGCCGGCCCAGGCGATATGCGCCGGCAGGCTCTCTTGCAGCATGTCGGCATGCCGCGGGGAGGCCACCCCATTGGCAAGCACTTGCATGGAGGCGAGCGGCTGGCCGTACCCAGCGAGGCCGAAGGCCAGCGCGCCGAACGTCTGCGCCATCGCGCCGGCCTGGATCACGCTAAGCACCGGCAGGCCGAAATGGCGTGCCAGGTCGGCGCTGCTGGGGGTGCCGTCGTGCAGGCCCATGACGCCCTCCACCAGGATCAGGTCGGCCTCGGCCGCTGCCTGGGCAAGGCGTGCCGCGGCGTCTTCGGCGCCGGTCATCCACAAGTCGAGCGAGTGGACCGGCGCGCCGCTGGCAGCCGCGAGAATGGAGGGATCGAGGTAGTCGGGGCCGCTTTTGAAGACGCGGACGGTGCGGCCGGCCCGGCGGTGCAGCCATGCCAGCGCGGCCGTCACGGTGGTCTTGCCCTGGCCCGAGGCCGGCGCCGCCACCAGCATGGCGGGCACGCGCAGGGGCCTTGCCGCATCGGATTGGGTGCCTGGAACGGCGGGCGCAGTGGTTGCGGCAAGGTTGGACATGGCGATGATGTTGGCTGACTAAGTAGCTAAGTGGCGGGGCTGGCGGAAAACCGCTGCCTGCGCGGCGCTGCGATTATAGCCAGTCGGACTGGCTGGCCGGCTGGCTCTCCTGAGGACGATCCGGGGTCGGCAGCACCAGGCCCTGTTGCGCCGCGAAGTCGAACAGCTCGCGCTCATTGCTGGCCCCAAGCTTGCGCATGGCGCTGTTTTTCTGGCGGCTGATGGTCTTGACGCTGCGGCTCAGCTGCCCGGCAATCCCGGTGATCGAGTTGCCACTGAGGTAGAGCCGCATGACTTCAGACTCGCGTACCGACAGGCACAGGGCGCCGGCGCTGCCGGGTGCGTAGTGGGCGCCGGACTGATCCAGCACGCGCGCGGCGGAGTCGCCAATAAAGCGCAGCCCGCGTTCGACGCGGATGATGGCGGTGACCAGTTCGTCCAGCTGCGAGTCCTTGAGCAGGAGGCCATGGGCGCCTGTGTTCAGGATGGCGCGCAGAACCAGCGGGTTGGTGATCATGGTGAGCACCACCACGCCTAGCGCCGGAAAGTGCCGCCGCAGGCTGGCTAGCAGGCGGATGCCATCGCTCGCGTTGCTGCAGGGCATGTGGTAATCGGTGACGACGATATCGGGCCGGAATGCGCGCACGGCCTGCAGCAGCTCGGCGCAGCTGTGGACATCGGCGCAGACCTCCCAGCCGGTTTGGCTCCGCAACTGGCTCCTGACTGCGAGCGTAATGGCGGGATGGTCATCGGCAATCAAGATTTTCAAAGGCATGGCAATGCTCCTGAGCAAGCGCAGGCATGCACGGTGTCCGGGCCGCACATGCCTGGCGCGAGCTGGAAGGGCTTACGGCACGGATGCCGCGAACATGAAAAGCGAGTGCTTCGATTCGCGCTGGGCGGCGCTTGCCGCAAGTGGATCGCTCCCTTGAAAAAACGCGCCGCACGGCTTTTCGCCGGCGGCGCGAACAGCACAGGAACAAAGCACCTCCAGGCGCATGCTTTGCTCGGACGAACAAGAAGCAGGAGGTGCCCATGAAGCATAAGCGTTGGCTTCGACGTCAGGACTGAGACTATTCTCAATTTTGAGAGGAGGGCGCGGAAACCCTCACGGGCCGGCGGGCGTGGCTAGCCGCGAGGCGACACGCCGCGGCGCGGCGTGCTTCAGTGGCAGCAGGGTCAGGCTGCGTAGGCAGCGGTGCGCGTCTCGAGTGACTGGTGACGGCGCTCGATCGCGCTGACGGGATCTCGCAGCACGGTGCTGCCGATCTCCATGATGCCGCGCAGCGCATTGCCGGCGCGGACCGGCGCCCAGAAATGCAGGGCTGCCCATTCCGGGAAACTGCTGGGCGGCGCCAACAGGCGTGTTTTGTGTTTGCGTGTCACTAGCGGCACGTTGAAGTCCAGCAGCGGACAGATGCCGCCCGCGGCAAGCAGCAGCGCAACTTGCGTGTGCCAGGATGGCACTACGGTTTCACGGTAGGCGGGATCGTGCGCGAGCCGGTTCAGGAAACCCTGCAGCGGGCTGCCGGGCTCGGTGTCTTCCTGCAGCAATATCCACTCGTGCCGTCCATCCGCATCCTCAACGCCGCCTGGCCGCACCACGCTGACCAGGCGGCGCGGCGTGGCCATGATGTTGTGCAGCGCTATGTCCTCTGGCACAAAGTGGCTATCGACCACGAAGGCGCAGTCCAGTTCGCCGCTGCCAAGCTGGGTGGCCAGCGCGGCGTCGGCAAAGACTGGCCGCGTCATGAAGCGGTCATCGGGGAACTGCTCGCACATGGCTGTGAGGATCTCGGTGATGACCGGATCGCCGATCGACGGCGAAAACCCGATCGAGATACGGCGGTGCGGGCTTGCCTCCTCGGCGACGGGGGCGAGCGGGCGTACCAGGTGCGCCCATTTTGACAAGATCTGGCGGGCGGTCTGCTCCAGCCGCAAGGCATGCGCGGTAGGTTCCAGCGTGCCATTGCGCTTGATGAAAAGGGGGTCGCCGGTGATTTCGCGCAGACGCGCGAGGCTGTAGGCAATGGTCGGAACCCGGCCTTGCGTGCAGGCGGCGACGGCGCTCAGGTCACGATATTCCATCAACAAAACAAAAACGTGCAAGAGCTTGGTGCTGACATGCCGCATGGTGACTTCTCCCGATTCGAAACTTGTTTTTGTTTTCTTCTCTGTCTCTCCGCAGGTGCGCCAAGGCCCCAAGGCCATGCCGCACCTGCCGTGCCGGGTAGTTGGCGTATCTGGTCCATTGCCGTGCCAGGCCGTCAACGCAGGGCCTCTCGCAGTGCCATTGCATCCGCAAGACATGACGGTTTTCAAAATCTCCCGGCTTACTTGGGAAATGACGACGCAGTGCTGCTTGCATGTGGCCCGGCATCTAGAAGCAACGCCGAAAAAACGACCAGCCGACCGGCTACGCGTTGCGCTTATCGTCGCCAGTCTGCGCCGGGGCGCGAGGCCCGGTTGCTGGAGATCGAAATTTAGTTAATGCCAGACAAGATTAATACAGAACTTTGAAACTTGCCAGTAGTCTTCTGGAAGTCATTTCATAAAACCAAGTCAAAAAGTGCTGTTTGTCATGACATAAAGACATTAAAAATATTTATGCCATTCGATTCATAACTTTGTGTGATTTGGTGCTTTGTGCGGCGCAAAGTCGGCTTTTTTTTCGCGTATCAGGATTTCTTTGCGGTTGTGTGACAGTAAAAAGAGAATCAGAGAATCGGGAAGTGGACTATCAAATTTTGGCAATTCGATCTAGTTTTTTATGATTTTTTCCAGGTTGGCATGTGATGGCGCTAGATTTCAACATTGTTTTTATCGATAAATTAAAATGTTGAGTTGTTTTTTTGGTCATGGATGATATGCTCGCGGGTTTGCTTGCGTTGCCGTAGGTTGCCGGTCAGACGGGGGCCGCCTCGCGGCGGGTTGCCTCTCCAATTTGCTTAACTCGCGGCTTGAACACACTGAATTGCCTTTTGCGGTGCGGGTGGTAACTTTGCGGCAGGGGTAGAAATGGTCAAGCTCGGGCATTGGCACGAGCGGCCTTTGCTAGCGGAGGCAGTCAGTGAACAGACGTTTCTCGGAGGAACAGATCCGCGGCTACCTGGCGGAAGCCGGTACCGGCGTGCCGGTGCGCGAGCTATGCGCGCGCTATGGTTTTAGCGATGCTTCATTCTATGGATGGCGCATCAAGTACGGCCAGGGCGCTGGCAGCGAAGCGCGCGACAGCCGCAAGTTGCGAGACCTGCAGGAGGAAAACACCCGCCTCAAGAGTATGCTTGCTGATGCGCTGCTCAAGCTTGAGCAACTGCGCAATCGCACTGGTCGGGCCGGCAACGGTAAGGAACGAAGCTAAGTCTGGTTCGTGCCTGCATTGCCGGCGGCTGCCGCCACCTGAGGAGGGACATCGGAAACAGCGGTTTTTCGGTATCAGCCGGCAGGGCGACCCCTGGAACATCGTCATGGGAGGCGCAATGCGTCCCCGCTGTGGAGAACTGAACATGAAACGGGCTTCGATCATCATGGCTGCCGCTCTGGGCTTGGGGCTGCTTGCGGGCCAGGCTGCCACTGCCGCCGAGTTGGAAGTGCCCGCGCCGATGGTCGCGCCGCCGCCGCCGCGGCTCTTGCTGGATACCGCCACCGACAATGTCGGGCCGGCGGCGGACGGCACCCTCACGCCATCCCAGCGCACCCGTTGCCAGGGCTTGCTCGACAAGATCAATGCACTGCCCGCGGGAGCGCAATGGACCACCGGCAAAGCCACGGTGACCAGCGCGGATGGCAGCACCCATCCCAATATCGAGCGGCAAGCGGAGCGCAAGAAGCTCGATGAGGCGTATCGCCAGGAATGCGCGCAAGAAAGAAAATAGTCTCTATTTCGGGCCGCAACGGTCTGGCGTAATCGTGACTTCTCCCAGCGGCCGGTTGCCGATTCCCGCGTAACGATAGTTCAGCGTGACGCCCAACTGGCCCAGCACCGGCACGTCCGGGTTGCGGCAGATACCGCGCTCGAGCACGGGGCGGGCGCTCGCCATGAATGCCACAGTACCCTCTCGGGTCGCATCCACGCCAACCAGGCTGAGGCGGAACTGCACGCGCTTGCCGGGCGAGACGCTGCATCCCTCCAGCCGCGTGGCTGCGTCCAGCGTGAATGGCCCGGCGCGAGTCAGTTCCTGGCAAGCCCTGTTGAGTTCCGCGTCTGAACTGGCCACACCGCCGGTAAGGCGTGTTACGCCACTCATGCCGGTGCTCCTGCCATCTACCGTGCCCAGCAGCAGTCTCGCCAGCGTCGATAGCGAAGCCGGCGCGGCGGCCGCCGGCGCCAGTCCGGTCATCATCAGGAAGCCAAGCGGCGCCAGGCCCGCGCGCACGGCGAAAGGAAAGTCCCGCATAGAGATACAGGTACCGGAAGCGATGTCGGGCGCCAGCGGCATGGCCGCAGGGGGATTTCCCTGGGGGCTACCCCGCACACGGCGGCATAGTCTGAACATAGCCGCGTTTGCACGGCCTTGCTGTCAGCTTCCGTCCTACGCTACCGAGGTGCCCGCGGCGTGGATGCCTTTGGCCGAGTCTAGCCGGGCCTGGCCCGGAGCGGAGATGGACGGGCTATCCGTTGCAGGTCGGGGCGGGCGCAGCGGTACCCGCTCGGGGTCTTCGTAGACGGAGCACAGCCCCGCCGGATCGACGATGCGCAGTTGCCGCTGCCGCACGGTGATCAGCCCGACCGTGGCAAAACGCGCCAACAGGCGGGATACGGTTTCGAGCGTCAGTCCCAGGTAGCTGGCAATATCGTTGCGCGACATCGGCAGGGTCAGCGCCGCTCCAGCATTGCCCCGGCGGCGTTGCTCGCCAGCGAGGTCGAGCAGCAGCATAGCCAGCCGCTGGGCGGCTTTCATCGATCCGATCGCGACCAGCAGCGTTCGCTCGCGCTCGGCATTGCGGCGCAACGTGCTGAGCATTGTCTCGCGGTACTCGGCGCTGAGCAGGTGTGCGCGTGCCGTCTCCACCGGCACCACGCAACAGTGCGTGTCCTGCATAGCCACCGCGCTGGTGCAATGGGCCTGGCCATCGAGATCCTCCAGCCCGAGCACTTCGCCGGAATGCGCGAAGGCGGTCACCTGGCGCCAGCCAAGCGGGGACTCGAACACGGATTTGGCGCTGCCGTTGCGCACGGGAAACATGGCCAGTACGGGCCGGCCCTGGCGGTGCACCGTTTCTCCGGCGCGCCAGAGCATGCTGGCCGGGGCCAGGCTGCGCTGCCGCTGATCGTTTGCAGCTGACGCTTCCGCGTTGCGGCAGATTGGCTGGAACAAGCACAGCGAGCAGCTTGGAAACGCTGCGTCGGGCGTGGTCATGACATTCTCCGTTTGCCTGCGATGCACGCAAACGCAGTATAACCGCGTGCCTTTTGCCGCTATCTCTTAGTGATCTGCATTCTTTCGTCGGCTGAATTCAGCGTTTTGGTAATTGTTGGCACACACGGAAGTGCATCTGCTGGCACATGCTGGATTAGATGAAAGAATCTAATGTCTTGCTTTCATAACATGTGATGGAAAAGCGACAGCAAGCGCTGGGTTGTCGTGTGCTATGCTGCATCGCAACAATATCGATAGCAGGAGTCTTCATGACCAAAAGCCTTTCGGCGGACTGGCATGCGCAGCTCCGGCAGATCAGCCGGGCGCAACCCCAGTCCGCGCACCATCTCAAAACGTGGTTCAACCGTATCGCTACCCTTAATCCCGCAGCGCCCCGTCTTCGGGCGCGTTCGCCGGCGCCGCTGCCTTTGCCGCCGCGCCACCCCTTGCCCGGAGAATGGGCTCCCCACCACCACCGCCTCGCGCCGCTGCCTGGCGAGCTGGTGCCTCGCTTGCCCTATTGGCTATACGTGCCTTCCGGCGCGCCCAAGCGGCCTATGCCGCTGGTGGTGATGCTGCATGGTTGCCGGCAGACGCCGGAAGATCTGGCGGCGGGCACGCGGATGAACGCGCTTGCCGAGCGCGAAGGCTTCATGGTGGCCTATCCCCAGCAGCCCCTGCGGCGCCAGATGCAGCGCTGCTGGCAGTGGTTCGACCTGGGTGCCACCGAAGGCGGCCGCGAGGCGCAGGCGCTGGCAGTATTGATCGATGCGTTGGCGGCCAGGCGGGACGTCCGTGCCGACCAGGTGTATCTGGCGGGCTTGTCCGCGGGCGCCAGCATGGCGGCGGTAGTGGCCTTGCGCTATCCCGAGAAGATTGCCGCCGTGGGCCTGCATTCCGGGGTCGTGATCGGTGCGGGCCATACGGCCAGCGACGGCTTGCGTGCCATGCAGCACGGCACACAAGCCGACCCGGCGATGTTGCTGGATGCCGCCGGCGTGACGCCGGGCGGACCGAAGATGCCGGCCATCGTGCTGCACGGCATGGACGACGGGGCGGTGCATCCCATCAACGCCCGCTTGCTTGCGCGCCAGTTCCTTGCGTACAACGGCATGAACGACCGGGTCGAGGAGCGGATGAACGGTGCCGCGGTGCGGCACCTCGCCGGCGCGGAGCAGGAAGCCGCCGCGGCGGCCGATGCAGATGCCGGTGTGGCGCAGGCTGACGGCGCAAACGGCCAGCCGGCCAGTGCCCTGCTGCCGGCCGGGGACTACCTGGAAGCCAGCTTTGGCACCTGGAACCGCGAACTGGTCGAGCTATGCGAGGTTGCCGGCCTCGATCACGCCTGGAGCGGCGGCGATGGCGACTACCCTTACCATGCGCCGATTGGCCCCGATGCCAGCGCGTTGATGTGGGAGTTTTTCAAGCAGCATCGCCGCTAGCGCTGGCCAGCGCATGTGCGTAAAAAAGGAGGGCGCGGATGCGGCCCTCCTTTTTTCATGGCCGGCGTGTGGCTTGACGCAGGCGCAGTAGTCGCCATCAAGTTCAGGCGAGCGAGCGGTCCTTGACGAACAGCGCCGTCACCATGCCCAGCAGGCACAGCGCCACCACGTAGTAGGCGGGGGCCAGCGGATCGTTCTTGAGCATCAGCGTTACGATCATCGGGGTCAGCCCGCCGAAGATCGCGTACGACAGGTTGTACGAGAACGACAGCCCGGAAAACCGTACCTGGGCCGGGAACGCCTTGACCAGCACATACGGCACCGCGCCGATGGTGCCCACGAAGAAGCCGGCTACCGCGTACAGCGGGACCAGCAGGTCCGGGCGTGTGTGCAGGGTGCTGTAGAACACGTACGAGCTGATCGCCAGCAGCAGGCCGCCAACGAACAGGGTGACCCGCGGGCCAACCTTGTCGGCCATCAGGCCGGCCACCACGCAGCCGACCGTCAGGCACAGCGTGGCTACGCTATTGGCTACCAGCGCGGTGCGCGCATCGAAGCCATAGATCTTCTGCAGGAAGGTGGGCGTCATCAGGATCACCACCACGATGCCCGCGGACAGCATCCACGTCAGCAGCATCGATACCGCCACCGCGCCGCGGTGATCACGCACCACCGTCTTGAGCGGCATCTCCGCGGCCAGCGCCTTGCGCTTTTGCAGCTCGGCGAAGACCGGGGTTTCATGCAGCCAGCGGCGCAGGTACATGGAGCCGATGCCGAACACACCGCCCAGCAGGAAAGGCATGCGCCAGCCCCAGTCGACAAGCTCGGCCGGGGTGAAGATGGTATTGACGCCGGTGGCCACCAGGGAACCCAGCAGGATGCCAGCCGTCAGGCCTGCGGTCAGCGTGCCGCAGGCATAGCCGGTGCGGCGCGCGGGCACGTGCTCGGAGACGAACACCCAGGCGCCGGGCACTTCACCGCCAACCGCCGCGCCCTGCAGCACGCGCAGCAGCAGCAGCGCCACGGGCGCCAGCAGGCCGATCGCATGGTAGGTCGGCAGCAGGCCCATCAGCAGCGTCGGCACCGACATCAGCAGGATGGAAAGCGTGAACATCTTCTTGCGGCCAAGCAGGTCGCCGAAGTGGGCCATGATGATGCCGCCCAGCGGGCGAGCCAGGTAGCCGGCGGCAAAGATGCCGAAGGTCTGCAGCTGGCGCAGCCAGTCCGGCACCGACGGCGGGAAGAACAGTTGCCCGATGACGGTGGCGAAGAAGACAAAGATGATGAAGTCGTAGAACTCGAGCGCCCCCCCGAGGGCGGCAAGGGCAAGCGTCTTGTAATCCTGTCCGGTCAGCGGGCGCGCTTGCTGGCTGTGCGCGCTATCTGCTCCGGCAGTACTGCTGATGGTAGACATGAGGAGACTCGCATGGAAATGGTTCGCATGCGAAGCGCGCAACACGGTTGACGTGGAGGGTTCTGGCCGGAGGGTACAGCGCGGGAGAAGCAGGCACTAAGTGGCGGATAAGCCGCTGGCATGCGACAAGACGCTTCGCAAAAGCGTGACGATACCAGATCGGCGTTGAACCGGCTCCAGCCGGCGCGCTTGAATTCCTTTTGGGATCGTCCTGAAATCCCTTTTTAAATCCCTTTGAATGCCTTTGCTTTGCCCCCAAGCGTTGCGATAATGTCGTTAAAAAGTGAAATCCGGGCCACAAAGTGGCCGATCCGTCTGGCGACACCGTGTGGAATGCTTGCTCCATCATGCTCTCCAACGGGTTAGCGGACGCGGGTAGTTGGGGTCGAATCTTCTGGGATCACATGGCAATCAAGTTCTCCATGCAGGCAGCAACTGCAACGCCACGTCGCAGGGCCGGACTGCGGGTAGCCGGCGGCATTGTGGCCGCGCTGGCGGTGTTTGGCCTGGCCGGGTATTTTGGCGGGCCACCGCTGATCAAATCGTTCGCAGCCAAACAGGCCAGCGAAGCGCTGGGGCGCAAGGTCACGTTCGGGGGCGCCGAGGTGCATCCGTTCTCGCTGGCCGTCGACGTTTCCGACATGACTATCTACGAGCCCGATGGCACCACGCCCATGCTGACCGTGGGCGAAGCCAAGATCGATGGCGCCATCGCGTCACTGTGGCACTTCGCCCCGGTGGTGGATGCCGTGCATATCGACCGGCCCGCGCTGCATCTTGCGCGCGACGCCAACGGCCGCATGAACTACGCCGACATCGTGGAGCGCTTCGCGGCCAAGCCGCCCGCGCCAAAATCCGAGCCGGCGCGCTTCTCGGTCAACAATATCGCGCTGACCGGCGGCAGCCTGGTGTTCGACGACAAGCTGCTCAAGCAGACGCAGCGCGTGGACAACCTGACCATCACGCTGCCGTTCCTGTCCAACCTGCCGCATGACGTGGAGATCGTCACCCGGCCCACGCTGAGCGCGAACATCAACGGATCCGCGCTGGCGCTGGACGGCACCATGCTGCCGTTCGCGGCATCGCGTGAGACCCACCTCAATATCAACCTCGACGCCCTGGAGCTGGCGCGCTACATGCCGTTCGCGCCGAAGCTCAAGGATGCGGATATCAAGGGCGGGCTGCTGGATTCACGGCTGACGCTGGGCTTTATCCAGGACAAGGACAAGCAGGACGTCTTCCTGGCAGGCACCGCGGCGCTGCGCGACGCCGATATCCGCAAGCATGATGGATCGCCCCTGGTGAAGGCCGGGCGGGTAGCAGTGGACATCGCGCGCATTGAACCGCTGGGGCGGATGGCCCACCTGCGCAGCCTCTCCGTGGAGGGCCTGGCCGTGCAGGCAGTGCGGCACGCTGATGGCTCGCTTGACCTGGCCGACGCGTTCCTGCCGGAAGCCGCCAAGGTGGAAAGGCCGGCCCACGCGCCGGCTGCCGCCGCATCGGCAGCGGCGGCGCCCGCATCCGCGCCGGCCGCCGCCAAGGCTGGCCCGGCATCGGCACCCGCCGCCGCCGGCATAGCGCCGGTGCCCGAAAAGCCCTGGCGCTATGCGATAGACCAGATCACCGTCAAAGAGGCCCGCCTGGGCCTGCGCGACGACTCGGCGCCTTCCGGGCCCGGCACGCTCGCGCTCGGGCCGCTTGACGCCGACGTGGCCGGTCTTTCCGGCGACAGCGACAAGCCGGCCAAGGTGCAGGCCAAGCTGGCGATCGGCGAAGGCCAGACGCTCAACCATGAGGGTGAGCTGTCCCTGCGTGGCGGCACCATGGACGGCACGCTGCAAGCCAGCGGCTTGAAGCCCCAAGGGTTTGCCGCGTGGTGGCCGGCGGAGCTCCAGACCCGGCTTGGCGACACTGCCATCAATGCCGAACTGCATTACAAGATGGCGTGGGGCGGCCCCGCTTTTGCCTTTTCGCTGGAAAAGTCCCGCGTCGAACTGGCGCCGCTCTACCTGACCACCCGGGAGCCGGTGACGGTGGCGCAAATAGCAGCCGCCACGACTGGCGCAAGCCAACCTGCCGCCGCCGATAGCGAGCGCCGGCGTGACGCGCGCCGCGCGCGTGCCCGCGACGACAGCGATACCGCCAACCTGCCGCTGATGCTCGCCGAGCGCGTGGCGCTGGAGGACATCGCGTTCGATCTTGGCGCGCATTCCTTCCAGGCCGGCCAGTTGGTGGTCGCCAAGCCGCAGATCGCCATCACGCGTGACTTGCGCGGCGAATTGCTCGAAAGCGCGCGCCTGTGGGCTGTGCAATCCAGGCAGAAGTCCGCCCAACGCAGCACCGCCGTCCAGGCCAAGGCTGTCCAGCCCGAGAGCGCGGCTGCCGCCAAGCCATTGCCCTGGAAGGCACAGCTCGGCAAGTTCACGCTCGATGGGGGCAGCCTGCGCGTGACCGACTATGCGCCCGCGGCCGCCAACCGCGACCGCCCCGTGATCCATCAATTCCGCAATATCAGCCTCGGCACGGGCGCGCTCAACTGGCCGATGGCGGCCGGGGCCATCCCGGTGAAGCTCAAGGCCGACGTGGGCCGGCGCGGCGCGATGGCACTCGACGGCACCGTGCTGCCTGCCGGACCCGCGGCGCAACTGCAGGTCGACTTCCGAGAGCTGGACCTCGCGCCGCTGCAGCCCTACCTGGCCGATCGCTTCAACGCCGCGTTGCGTGGCGGCACCGCTACCGTCAAGGGCCGCCTCGGCGTGGAGGCGCCCGCCGGCAAGCCAATCGCCGCGCGCTTCACCGGCAATGCGCTGCTCGGCAATGTGCGCAGCGTCGACCGGGTGACCGGTGACGACTTCCTGCGCTGGCGCTCGCTTGCAGTAAACGGCATCGATTTCGCCATGGATGAGGCCAAGGGGCCGATGAAGGTCGGCGTGGCCGGTGTCGCGCTGTCGGATTTCTACGCGCGGGTGATCCTGAATGCCAACGGCCGCCTGAACCTGCAGGATGTGATGGCCGGCGGCGCTGCCAAGGGCGAGGCCGCGCCCAGCACCAGCCTGACACAAGCCAATCCCGCATCGGCGAGCGCCGCCAGCGCACCGGCCCCGGTGCCCGCGCCTGTGGCTTCCGCCGCGGCCAAGCCGCAGATCCGGATTGGCGGCGTGACGGTGGAGAAAGGCAACATCAATTTCTCGGATTTCTTTGTCAAGCCGAATTACTCTGCCAACCTGACCGACATGAAGGGATCGGTCTCCAAGGTGTCCTCGACGGAGCCGGCGCCCGCCGATCTCACGCTGGCAGGCCGCATCGACGATGATGCGCCGGTCACGATCGACGGCAAGCTCAATCCGCTGGCCGACACGCTCTACCTCGATATCGCCGCCAAGGCCGCAGGCGTGGAGCTGACCCGGCTGACCCCGTACGCGGCCAAATACGCCGGCTACCCGATCACCAAGGGCAAGCTCACGGTCGATGTGGCGTACAAGATCGAGAACGGCAAGCTGGACGCGCGCAATCACCTCTACCTGGACCAGCTCACCTTTGGCGACAAGGTCGACAGCCCTAGCGCGACCAAGCTGCCGGTGCTGCTGGCGGTCTCGCTGCTGAAGGACCGCAATGGCGTGATCGACATCAACCTGCCGGTGTCGGGCTCCTTGTCGGACCCGGAGTTCAGCATTGGTGGCGTGATCGTGCGGGTGATCGTCAACCTGCTGGCCAAGGCCATTACCTCGCCGTTCTCGTTGATTGCCTCTGCCTTTGGCGGTGGCGACGAACTGGGCTACGTGGAATTTGCGCCCGGCACCTCCACGCTCACGCCGGCGGCCACGCAGAAGATCGCGACACTGGGCAAGGCCCTGGCCGACCGCCCGGCGCTGCGCCTGGAGATCAGCGGCCGCATCGATCCCGCCACCGATACCGCCGGCGCCAAGCGCGCCTGGCTGGACGCGCGCGTGGCCGAGCAAAAGTCGCGCGAGATGCGCGCCAGCGCGAAGGCGGGCGCCGTGGCCGAAGAGAACGAAGAGGGCGAGCAAGGCGCCAAGGTGACGGTGTCGCCGCAGGAGTACCCGAAGTACCTGGAAGCGGTCTACAAGCGCGCCTCCTTCAAGAAGCCGCGCAATGTGATCGGGCTGTCGAAATCCCTGCCCACCAAGGAGATGGAGACGCTGCTGCTGGAGAATGCGCCGGTGACCGATGTGGAACTCCGGCAATTGGCCGAGCAGCGGGCGCTGGCGGTCAAGCAGGCGCTGGAGCGCGATGCCAAGGTGCCGGAAAGCCGCCTGTTCCTGACCGCCTCGAAGCTCGACGCCGATGGCATCAAGGACAAGGGCGCACCCAACCGGGTCGACTTCACCATTCGGCAGTAAATCGCCGGCAAACCTAGCCTTGCCCGCGCAGGGGGTGGCGTTGCCGTCCCCTGCGCCCTGCCGCTCGGCCCAATCGGCGGGGTACGTGCAAAAAACGCTGTATCATTTCGCCCGGAATCGATACAGGAGTGCGTTTTGCAGCAGGAAGCCGTTGTTTACAAGACTTGGGTTTGCTTGATTTGCGGATGGGTCTACGACGAAGAGCAGGGCTGGCCGGACGATGGCATCGCCCCGGGCACGCGCTGGGACGACATTCCGGAAGACTGGCGTTGCCCTGAATGCGACGTGGGCAAGGGCGAATTCGCGATGATCGAGATCTGATCGGCCGGGCCGGCAAACGCAGCCAGGCAAACGATCAGCTACCGGGCGCTCCCGGCCCGGATTACGAATACATCACAGAAGGCGGCTTAGTGCCGCTGCATTTGCCGGCAGATGCCGGCGCGCTTGCGCTGCTCGGCGCAGCGCCGATAGCGCATGCGGTAGGGGTGGCTACAGCGCCAGATCGCCGTGGCCACGGTGACCAGCAGGAACGCCGCCATCAAGACAGCCAACAGGCTCAGTGTCATAGCGGCCCCCTTTTTCACAAGCAAGCCGGGAACGCTCGAAGCGTTCAGATAAGCAACGGAAGCGCCTCCAGCAAGGCCACCGCCAGCAGAGCCCCGAAGATCGCACCCGCCGCGCGGCAACTGATGCGCAAGGCCCGGGCTGTGAAGGGGATCCCGCCGAAGGCAATCATGCCAACCAGCGCCATCGGAATCAGGAACACAAGATCATGTGACGTGAAGTGCAGCATTGCCGTCTCCTGTCTCTCTGCTTGTGCTTCCAGTATAGAAAGTGTCGCAGGGAGGCCAAGGACGATGACATTGGGGTTGTCCCGTAAGCTGCATTTTGTCGGGACGCGTGCACAAGCCGCCTCGCTACATCCTTTGCTGCACCCGCCACCCATGCCGTGTTGGCCGCTGGCGCGGACGCCAGGGCAACCACCGGCGCCGGCCTGTTGCAGCGCTGCATAAATTCCCCTTGTAGCGCGCGTAAAAACTTCCTAAAAATTGGTCAGGCCACTTTACCTCCTGGCCCAAATCATTTTCGGGATCGCGCGCCGACATGCCCCTGCAGCAGATCGAACCCCGCCGCCTTTACCGCCAGATTGCCGACCAGTTGCGCCGGTTGATCGAGAACGGGGAGTTTCCCGTGGGCGCGCGCCTGCCGCCGGAGCGAGACCTTGCGGTGCAACTGGGCGTGTCGCGGCCATCGGTGCGCGAAGCACTGATTGCGCTGGAGGTGGAGGGGCTGGTGGAGGTGCGGATGGGCTCGGGCATCTACGCCTGTCCGCCGGAACGTGCGCGCGCTGCCAGCGTGATGGCCGAGCCGCCGCTGGATGTGATCCGCGCGCGACAGACCATCGAGGGCGAGATGGCGGCCAACGCCGCGCGGCATGCCACGCCGGCATTGCTGGACGCGCTGGAAGAATCGATTGCCATCATGCAGGAGGAGGCCGGCGCCGGACAGATTCCGGTCAAAGGCGATCGCCTGTTCCATTTGCGGATTACCGAAGTCTCGGGCAATGCCGTGCTGCAGCGCCTGGTGGCCGAGCTGTTCGACGAGCGTCATAACCCGCTCTTTGCCCGCTTCGGCAGCCACTTCGAGAACGCGTCCAGCTGGCACGCGGCCATTGCCGAGCACCGCGCCGTGGTGGCCGCCATCGCCTCGGGCTCGGCGGATGCCGCGCGCGACGCCATGTGCCTGCACCTGGAAGCCTCGCACAGCCGCTTCTACGCGGCGTGGCCCGCAGGCGCGCCAATCGAGCCCACCGAGCCAACCGAGCCAACCGAGCCAACCCCAACGCGGCGCAAGCCGCGCAAGCTTGCCGAGGAGTCATGATGTCCCTGGTCTGCCACATCCATGCGAGCGAAGACCTGCGTTTCACGCAAGTGGAGCCTGCCGCTCCCGGGCCGTTCGAGGTCGAGGTGCGCCTTGGTGCGGCCGGTATCTGCGGCTCGGACCTGCACTACTACTTCCACGGCAAGGTCGGCGCCTTCGTGATCCGCGAGCCGCTGACGCCGGGCCACGAAGCGGCCGGCATCGTCTCCCGCGTTGGCAGCGCGGTCACGCGCGTCGCGCCGGGCAACAAGGTGGCGATCAATCCCTCGCATGCGTGCGGGCAATGCGACTACTGCCGGGCCGGGCGCGACAACCTTTGCCGGAACATGCGTTTTCTCGGCAGCGCCAGCATCTATCCGCACGTGCAAGGCATGTTCCGCGAGCACTTCCTGATGCACGAGCGCCAGCTGACGCCGGTGGACAGCGATATCTCGCTGGGTGAGCTGGCGTTTGCCGAGCCGCTCTCGGTGGCGCTGCATGGCGTGAACCGCGCCGGCGAGCTGCTGGGCAAGACCGTGCTGGTCACTGGCGGCGGCACCATCGGCAGCCTGGCGGTGATGGCCGCGCGCCTGGCCGGCGCCGCGCATATCATCGCCTGCGATATCGCGGACCGCCCGCTCGAAGTGGCGTTGCGGGTTGGCGCCGACCAGGTGATCCGCACCGACCGGGAGCCACCGCAGGCGCTGCAGGACCTCGCCGATGTCTGCCTGGAAGCTGCCGGCAGCGGCGCGGCGCTGGACACCTGCCTGCTGGCCGCGCGGCGTGGCGCCCGCATCGTTCAGATCGGCACGTTGCCGGCCGAGGGGCTGCACTTTCCGGCCAACAACATCATGGCGCGCGAGCTGGAGTATGTCGGCGCGTTCCGCTTCGGGCGCGAGTTCGACTGGGCCGTGCGCTACCTTACGCAAGGCCGCCTCGACGTGCGCCCGCTGCTGTCGGCGCAGCTGCCGCTGGCGCAGGCCGTGGAGGCATTCGCGCTGGCTGCCGACAAGACGCGCAGCACCAAGGTACAGCTCACCGCCGCATAGATCCATCCACGCAGCACCTGACTGCCGCAAGCGCATCCGCAAGACAGCGCAAGGCCCACCACACCGAAGGAGACGAAGCATGAAGCCATTTTCCCTGCGCCTGCCGTCAACGTTGCTGCCGGCCGCACTTGTGCTGGCAACCTGCGTGGCCAGCCTAGCCTGCGGCAGCGCGCTGGCCCAGACCAAGCTCAAGTGGGCGCACGTGTACGAGACCTCGGAACCGTTTCACAAGTGGTCGGTGTGGGCCGCCGATGAGATCAAGAAGCGCAGCAACGGCAGGTACCAGATCGATGTGTTTCCCGCCTCCCAACTCGGCAAGGAGAACGACATCAACCAGGGCCTGGCGATGGGCTCGGTCGATATCATCATCTCGGGCTCCAGCTTTGCCGCCAAGTCGTTCCCGCGCATCGGCGTGACTTACTACCCTTACACCTTCCGCGACGCCAACCACCTGCTGGCCTATACCAAGAGCGATATCTACAAGGAACTCACGCGCGGCTACGAGGAGAAATCGGGCAACCATATCGTCGCCACGACTTACTACGGGACGCGCCAGTCCACCTCCAACAAGCCCTTCTCGCACTGTGCCGAGATGAAGGGCCTGAAGATGCGCGTGCCCGATGTGCCAGCCTACCTTGCCATGCCACGCGCCTGCGGCGTGAATACCTCGCCGATTGCCTTTGCCGAGGTGTACCTGGCACTGCAGAACGGCACCGTGGAGGCGCAGGAGAACCCGCTGCCCACTATCGAAGCCAAGAAATTCTACGAGGTGCAGAAGTACATCGTGCTCACGGGCCATATCGTCGACCACCTCAACACGGTGATCTCGGGAGGGCTGTGGAAGAGGCTCTCCGAGGCCGACCGCAAGATGTTCAGCGACGTGGCGCAGGAAGCTGCCATGCGCGCCACCGCCGACGTGGTGGCGCGGGAGAAGGAGCTGGTAGCGGTATTCAAGCAAAAGGGCCTGACGGTCACCGACATCAATGTGCCGGAGTACCGCGACGCGGTGCTGAAGAACGTGAGCTTTGAATCGCAGGGTTATCGCAAGGCCGACTGGGACAAGATCCAGGCCGTGCAGTGACCCCGGCGGCAGGCGCGGCGGGCTTGCAGGCGCCCGATGGCAGATCACAGACCACAGATCAGGCAGATCGCAGTCTTTGCGGAGCAACACCATGGAAATGCGTTCCCGACTTGCCGACGACCTGCCCGCGCAGGCCGTTGCCGGCGAGACCTCAGGCGGTGCGCCGCAACTGGCCACCGTCGCGGAGCTGGCGCACAGCTTCGAGGAGGCGAACAACAAGCAGGTGGACCTTGCCGGCTACGCCGCCGAGGACTGGTTCACGCTGGGGCTGTTCTGGCTCATGACCGTGCTGGTCTTCCTGCAGTTCTTCACCCGCTACGTGATGAACGACTCGCTGGCCTGGACCGAGGAGCTGGCCACCTACTGCCTGATCGGCGTGGTGTTCATCGGCGCGGCCATGTGCGTGCGCAAGAGCCGGCATATCCAGGTGGACCTGATCTACCGCTACCTGCCGCATGCGCCGGCACGCGCGCTGTCCACGCTGGTGGACATTGTGCGCACTGCCTTTCTTGGCTATGCCGGCTGGCTGGTCTGGCGCTACATCCTGGTGGTGGGCGACGAGCCGATGACCACCATCGAGTGGAACAAGAGCTGGATCTACTACTTGGTGCTGGCCGGATTCGTCCTGATGTGCCTGCGCTCCTGCCAGGTGAGCTGGCTGAACTGGACGCAGGGTTTTTCCATCCTGGAGCGCCCCGAAGCGTTCGAGGCCAGCGACGACTGACGACGACTGACAACGACAGACAACGACCGACGACCGACGACCAACCCGGAGCGCGCGCCGCCATGTGGATCCTGATTGTTTCCTTCCTGCTGCTGATGCTGGTGGGCCTGCCAGTCGCCATTGCGATGGCGGTGGCTTCGCTGCTGTATATCTGGACCTCCGGCACAGTGCCGGACGTGATCCTGGCGCAGCGCATGATTGCCGGCGTGGAGAGCTTTCCGCTCCTGGCCGTGCCCTTCTTCATCCTCGCCGGCAACCTGATGAACGTGGCCGGTATCACCGGGCGCATCTATAACTTCGCCGTGGCGCTGGTGGGCTGGATGCGCGGCGGGCTGGGCCACGTCAACATCATCGGCTCGGTGATCTTCTCCGGCATGTCGGGCACCGCCATTGCCGATGCGGCGGGCCTGGGCACCATCGAGATCAAGGCCATGCAGGACCACGGCTACGAGACCGAGTTCGCGGTTGGCGTGACGGCGGCCTCGGCCACGCTCGGGCCGATCATCCCGCCGTCGCTGCCGTTCGTGATCTACGGCATGATGGCCAATGTGTCGATCGGCTCGCTGTTCCTGGCCGGCATCGTGCCGGGCCTGGTGCTGACCTTGTTCATGATGGGCACGGTGGCGTGGTTTGCCCACCGCCGCGGCTGGGGCAGCGATACGGCGTTCTCCTGGAAGCTGCTGGGCAACGCCAGCATCGAGATCGCGGTGGTGCTGGCCTTTCCGCTGGCGATCTGGCTGATGACGCGCTTTGGCGTGTCCACCAACGTGGCCGCGCTGATCGCGCTGGTGGTGCTGCTGGCGCTGGACTGCTACTTCGACTTTTCCGCGGTGATGGCGCTGATGGCGCCGGTGATCCTGATTGGCGGCATGACGCTGGGCTGGTTCACGCCCACCGAGGCCGCGGTGGCGGCGGTGATCTGGGCGCTGTTCCTCGGGCTGGTGCGCTACCGCTCCATGACGCTGCGCTCGCTGGCCAAGGCCACGCTCGACACCATCGAGACCACCGCATCGGTGCTGTTCATCGTCACCGCGGCATCGATCTTCGCCTGGCTGCTCACCACTAGCCAGGCCGCGCAGATGCTGTCCGACGCCATCCTTGGCTTCACCCACAACAAATGGGTGTTCCTGCTGCTGGCCAACGTGCTGATCCTGATCGTGGGCTGCTTTATCGACACCACGGCGGCGATCACCATCCTGGTCCCGATCCTGCTGCCCATCGTGCTCAAGCTCGGCATCGACCCGATCCACTTCGGGCTGGTGATGACGCTCAACCTGATGATCGGCCTGCTGCATCCGCCGCTGGGGATGGTGCTGTTCGTGCTGGCGCGGGTGGCCAAGCTGTCGGTGGAGCGCACTACCGTGGCCATCCTGCCGTGGCTGGTGCCGTTGTTCCTGACGCTGATCGCCATCACCTATTTCCCGGCGATCACGCTGTGGCTGCCGAACCTGGTGGGCAGCAAATGAGCGCCACCATCGTCCAGGTCGAACTGCTGCAGGTGGACCTGCCGCCGCGCGTGCCGCGCTCCGATGCCATCCAGTCCTTCGTCACGCAGGAAACGCCCATGGTGCGCATCCGCTGCGATGATGGCGCCGAGGGCACGGGCTACGCCTATACCATCGGCACCGGCGGCTCATCGGTGATGGCGCTGCTGCGCGATCACCTGGCGCCGCGCCTGATCGGGCGCGATCCCACCCAGATCGAGGCGATCTGGCGCGAGCTGCTGTTTGCCACGCACGCCACCTCGGTCGGCGCCATCACCAGCCTGGCGCTGGCCGCCATCGATACCGCGCTGTGGGACTGGCGCTGCCGGCGCGACGGCCAGCCCCTGTGGCTTGCCGCCGGCGGGGCGCAACCGCGCGTGCCGGTCTACACCACCGAAGGCGGCTGGCTGCACCTGGATGCCGATACGCTGGTGAGCGAGGCCGTGGCGGCGCGCGAGGCGGGTTTTCGCGGCGCCAAGCTGAAGGTGGGCCGTGCGCGGGCGAGCGAGGATGTGGCGCGCCTCGCGGCGGTGCGTGCCGCGGTAGGTGACGGCTTCGAGCTGATGGTGGATGCCAACCAGTGCTTCACCGCCGCCGAGGCCATCCGGCGCGCGCCTCGCTACGCCGAGCTGGGCATCGCGTGGTTCGAGGAGCCGCTGCCGGCCGACGATATCGGCGGGCACGTGCGGCTGGCCGCATCCACCTCGGTGCCCATCGCAGTGGGCGAGTCGTTGTACTCGCCTGGCCAGTTTGCCGAGTACGTGCGCCAGGGCGCCTGCGGGATCGTGCAGGCCGATGTGGCGCGCATTGGCGGCATCACGCCCTGGCTTAAGGTGGCGCACCTGGCCGAGGCCCACAACCTGCCGATTTGCCCGCACTTCCTGATGGAGCTGCATGTGTCGCTATGCGCTGCGGTGCCCAACGCGGCCTGGGTGGAGTACATCCCGCAGCTCGACGAGATTGCCGCCAGCAGCGTGCGCATCGAGGCTGGCTACGCCATCGCCCCGGACGCGCCGGGCCTTGGCATCGAATGGGACTGGGCCGCGATCGGGCGCCGCACGGTGGCGCGCACGCTGGTTTCCTGATGATTTCACCGGCTACGCAAACGTGGCCGGGACCGCTCATGGAGAACGACTGATGACGCAACGACTCGCTGGCAAGCTGGCCCTCGTCACCGCGGCCGGGCAGGGCATTGGCCGCGCCACCGCCGAAGCCTATCTGCGTGAAGGCGCGCGCGTGATCGCCGCCGATATCAACGAGCGCCTGCTCGAGGCGCTGGCCGGCCAGCCCGGCTGCACCACGCTGCGGCTGGACGTGACGGACGGCGCCGCGGTGCAGGCCGCGGCGAAGCAGGCTGGCGCGCTCGATATCCTGTTCAACGGCGCGGGCTTCGTGCACCACGGCACCATCCTGGAATGCGACGAAGCGGCTTTCGATTTCTCGATGAACCTGAACGTGCGCGCCATGTACAGCATGATGCGCGCCTTCCTGCCCGCCATGGTGGCGCAGCGCCGCGGCTCGATCGTCAACATGGCGTCGGTGGCGGGCAGCATCAAGGGCGCGCCCAACCGCTTCGTCTACGGCGCCACCAAGGCGGCGGTGATCGGCATGACCAAGTCGGTGGCGGCGGACTACATCGGCCATGGCATCCGCTGCAATGCGATCTGCCCTGGCACGGTGGAGTCGCCCTCGCTGCGCCAGCGCATCGCGGACCAGGCGCGTGATGGCGGCAAGAGCCTGGCCGAGGTGGAAGCCGCCTTTGTCGCCCGCCAGCCAATGGGGCGCATCGGCAGCGCCGCGGAGATCGCCGCGCTGGCGGTGTATCTCGGCTCGGACGAATCGGCATTCACCACCGGCACGGCGCAGGTGATCGACGGTGGCTGGTCCAACTGAGGCGGCACATCCTGCTCGTCCCTCTCAGCCATCCGCCCGGAGCCAGCATGCCAGCCGATAACATCCTCAATGTCATCCGCATACACCCCGCCGACGACATCGTCATCGCCTGCCGCCAATTGGTGCCGGGCACCGTCATCGCCGCCGAGGGCGTGACCGTCGCCAGCCTGGTGCCGCCCGGACACAAGCTGGCGGTGCGCGCCATCGCCGCGGGCGCGCCGGTGCGGCGCTACAACCAGATCATCGGTTTTGCGCGCCAGCCGATCGCGCCGGGCCAGCACGTGCATACGCATAACCTGGCCATGGGCGAGTTCGCACGCGAATACGCTGCCGGCGCCGATGCGCGCGCCACCGAGTACGTTGATGCACCTGCCTGCTTCGACGGCATCAAACGGGCCGACGGCAGCGTGGCCACCCGCAACTACATTGGCATCCTCACCTCGGTGAACTGCTCCGCAACGGTGGCGCGCGCCATTGCCGATCATTTCCGGCGCGAGCTTCGCCCCGAGGCACTGGGCGCGTTTCCCAATGTGGACGGCGTGGTGGCGCTCACGCATGGCGCGGGCTGCGCCACCGATAGCGAGGGCGAGAACCTGCGCGTATTGCGCCGCACGCTGGCGGGCTACGCGCGCCACCCGAACTTTGCCGCGGTGCTGGTGGTGGGGCTGGGCTGCGAGGCCAACCAGATCGATGGCCTACTGGCCGAGGCGCATCTCGCTGGCATGGCCGGCGGCCCGCGCCTGCATGCGTTCAACATCCAGGACAGCGGCGGCACGGCCGGCGCGGTGGCGCGCGGCGTGGCCATCGTGCAGGACCTGCTTGCCGATGCCAATCGCGTGCACCGGCAACCCGTGCCAGCGAGCCACATCACGGTGGGCCTGCAATGCGGCGGCTCGGATGGCTACTCCGGGCTGACTGCCAACCCGGCGCTGGGCGCGGCCGTGGATCTGCTGGTGCGCCACGGCGGCGGCGCCATTTTGTCCGAGACGCCCGAGATCTACGGCGCCGAGCATCTGCTGACGCGCCGCGCGGCGTCGCCAGCGGTGGCCGCGCGCCTGCTGGCGCGGATCCGCTGGTGGGAGGACTACTGCGCGCGCAACCACGGCAGCATGGACAACAATCCCTCGGCTGGCAACAAGGCCGGCGGGCTCACCACCATCCTGGAGAAGTCGCTAGGCGCGGTGGCCAAGAGCGGCACCACCAACCTGGTGGAGGTCTACGAATTCGCGCAGCCGGTGCGCGCGCGCGGCCTAGTCTTCATGGACACGCCTGGCTACGACCCGGTCTCGGCCACCGGCCAGGTGGCGGGCGGCGCCAACCTGATCTGCTTCACCACGGGGCGCGGCTCGGCCTACGGCTGCGCGCCATCGCCCTCGCTCAAGCTGGCGACCAATAACGCGCTGTGGCAAAGGCAGGCCGACGATATCGACATCAACTGCGGCGACATCGTCGATGGCGGCGCCAGCATCGCGCACAAGGGCGAGCAGATTTTCCGGCTGATGCTGGAGACCGCATCGGGGCGAAAGACCAAAAGCGAGCTGCACGGCTACGGGCAGAACGAGTTCGTGCCGTGGTCGCTGGGCGCGGTCATGTAAGCGCGAGCAGGCACCGGGAACCATCGAAGAAAACCACGCAGGAGAGAGCATGAAGATCACCGCCGCGCGCGTCATCGTGTGTTCCCCGGGACGCAACTTCGTGACGCTGAAGATCGAGACCGACGAGGGCCTGAGCGGCATTGGCGATGCCACGCTCAACGGCCGCGAGCTGGCCGTGGCGAGCTACCTGGCGGACCACGTGGCGCCCTGCCTGATCGGGCGCGACCCGCACCAGGTGGAGGACATCTGGCAGTACCTGTATCGCGGCGCGTACTGGCGGCGGGGGCCGGTGACCATGAGCGCGATCGCCGCGGTGGATACCGCGCTGTGGGACATCAAGGCCAAGGCAGCGGGCATGCCGCTCTACCAGTTGCTGGGCGGCAAGAGCCGCACCGGCGTGATGGTGTACGGCCACGCCAATGGCAGCGATATCGAGGCCACGGTGGACGAGGTGCTGCGCTACCAGGAAATGGGCTACCGCGCGGTGCGCGCGCAATCGGGTGTGCCGGGGCTTAACAAGGTGTATGGCGTGTCGTCGGACCGCCTGTTCTACGAGCCGGCCGATGCGTCGCTGCCATCGGAGCACGACTGGAGCACGGAGCGCTACCTGGACCACACGCCGCGCCTGTTCGAGAAGGTACGTGACGCGGCTGGCTGGGACCTGCACCTGCTGCACGACGTGCACCACCGGCTCACGCCGATCGAGGCGGCGCGCCTGGGCAAGTCGCTGGAGCCGTTCCGCCTGTTCTGGATGGAAGACGCCACGCCCGCGGAGCACCAGGAGAGCTTCCGGCTGATCCGCCATCACACCACCACGCCGCTGGCGGTGGGCGAGGTCTTCAACACCATCTGGGATTGCAAGACGCTGATCCAGGAACAGTTGATCGACTACATCCGCGCCACCGTGGTCCATGCGGGTGGCATTACGCACCTGCGCCGCATCGCTGATTTCGCCGCCATGCACCAGGTCCGCACCGGCTCGCATGGCGCGACCGACCTCTCGCCGGTGTGCATGGGCGCCGCGCTGCATTTTGATCTGTGGGTGCCTAACTTCGGCATCCAGGAATACATGCGCCACAGCGAGGAGACCGATGCGGTGTTCCCGCACGCCTACACCTTTGCCAACGGCATGCTGTATCCGGGCGATGCGCCGGGACATGGCGTGGATATCGACGAGACGCTGGCGGCCAGGTATCCCTATCAACGCGCCTACCTGCCGGTGAATCGCCTTGCCCACGATGGCACGCTCTGGCACTGGTAGTTCTAATGCCAGGCAAACACAGGCACGCACGATGACGACGCCAAGACTGCATCCCGACACGCTCGCGCAACTTCCGCAGGACGTACTGCGCCCGCGCTATCCGCGCGAACGCCTGCGCGGCGGCATCGTCCACCTGGGCATCGGTGCCTTTCACCGCGCGCACCAGGCGGCGGTGACGGAAGCCGCGCTGCACGCGGATGCCGCCGACGCGCACTCGTTAGACTGGGGCATCGTCGGCGTCTCGCTGCGCCGGCCTGACACGCGCGACGCGCTGGCGCCACAGCAAGGCCTGTACACGCTGGCGCTGCGCGGGGTGCGCGACGACGGCAGCCGCTTCGCGCAGTTGCAGGTGATCGGCGCGGTGATTGCGGTGCTGGTGGCCGCCGATGATCCCGATGCCGTGCTGGAGCGCATCGCGCATGCGGACGCGCGCATCGTCAGCCTGACGGTGACGGAGAAGGGGTACTGCCATGACCCCGCCACCGGCACATTGAACTTCAGCGACCCGGGCGTCGTGCATGACCTGCTGCATGCCAGCGCCCCGGTTACCGCCATCGGCTATCTGGCGCGCGGCCTGCAACGGCGCATGGCACGCGGCCTGCCGCCGCTGACCTTGCTCAGCTGTGACAACATCGCCGCCAACGGCGACACGCTGCGCGCCTTGCTGCTGGCCTTCTGCGCGCGCGTGGATGGCGCGCTGCACGATTGGGTGGCCGAACGCTGCGGCTTTCCCAATGCCATGGTCGACCGCATCGTGCCCAAGACCACCGTGGACGATGCCGCGCGCATCAGCGCCGCGCTTGGCGTGGAGGACGCATGGCCCGTGGTGGGCGAGCCCTTCCTGCAGTGGGTGATGGAGGACCGCTTCGTGGCCGGCCGGCCACGCTGGGAGGCGGGCGGCGCGCAGTTCGTCGAACACGCGCACCCGTTCGAGACGCTCAAGCATCGCCTGGTCAACGGCAGCCATTCGACCATGGCCTACCTGGGCATGGTGGCCGGGTGGGCCACCACCGACCGCGCCATCGCCGTGCCGGCTGTGCGCGCGCTGGTGGCCGGCATGATGGAGCAGGAAATGCTGCCAACCTTGCCTGCGCTGCCGGGGCTGGACACCGTGGCCTATCGGCGCGACCTGCTGGCGCGCTTTGCCAATCCCGCGCTGCAGCATAAGACCAGCCAGATCGCCATGGACGGCTCGCAGAAGATCCCGCAGCGCCTGCTGGCGCCGATCCGCGAGCGCTTGCGCGCCGGTGCCCCGTTTCCGCGCCTGGCGCTGGGCGTGGCCGGCTGGCTGCATTTCCTGCGCGGCCGGGACGAGCACGGCGCCGAGTACCGTATCGAAGACCCGCTGGCATCTTCGCTGCATGCCTTGCTGGCCGAGGCCGATGCCCGGCATGCGCGGGAAGCGGATCGCATCGCGGCCATCGCGTCGTTCACGCCGGTGTTCGGGGATCTGGCCGCTTCGCGCGTGTTCGTCGAAACGCTTGCCACGCATACGCGCATGCTGCGCGAGCACGGCGTGCTGGCGACACTCGCGGCGGTCGCCGGCACCCAGGCCAGCGCCGCCTGAACGGATCGCTGCCCGCCAAGTACCGATCCTGTCACCCGCGCGTGGCACGTTGCGGCGCCAACGTGGCGCCGGCCCACCTCCAGCACTTATTTGCGCGTGTGCGGTCAAACGATCAGGCCGGCGTGTCCTATGCTGTGCAGATACGCAGGCCTGATCGGCAGTCGAGTCGCAACTTGCGTATAAGAAGCGCAACAGCAGAGCAACAGCAGAGCAACCGCAGCGCAACTGCAGCAAAAGCGGCGGTGAAACAGCATATCTGGAGGTGGCTATGGAACTTCACATGCAATCGCACCACTACGTGCGCCGCATGCCAGACTGGACCGCGGCAGCGGTGTCGGGGCTGGCGGCCGGGGCGCTGTTGATGGTGATCGAGCTGTTCTGGTCGACGATGGTGGCGGGCATCAACCCGTGGGGCACGACGCGGATGATCGCGGCGATCCTGATGGGGCAGGACGTGCTCCAGACTTCGTTGTTCAGCGTGGGTACCGTGGCCGCGGCGCTGATGATCCATTTTGTGCTCGGCGCGGTGCTGGGCATGATCCTGGGGGCCATCATCGCGCCATTTCACCTGGATTCGAGCACGGGCCTGGCATTGCTTACCGGCGCGGTATTCGGCATTGCCGTGTACCTGCTCAACTTCTACGGCATGACGCACTTCTTCACCTGGTTCGCCGATGCGCGTGGCTGGCATACGCTGGTTGGCCACATGATCTTCGGCATGACCGCGGCCATTGCCTACTGGAAGCTCGAAAGCAAGGATGTATCTCACTGAGCACGCAAACCGGAGGAAATACCAGCCAACCCATCAGCGCGTGCCGCAGCGCATATCCCTGCTTCCATTGCCCTGCGTCTACGCGGTTTAGTGGTTTAGTGGTTTAGTGGTTTAGACCCGCGCATTGCCACTACACGGGCCGTGCGGGCCGGCGGCGGCGGATGAAAGCTCCGGCTTTCTCCGCCGCTTTTTGTTTTGCCGCCGGTGGCGCGTGGCCGGGCCAATTTTGTGTGGCATCGCACCCAAAGCGCTGTCAAGGCCGCCTTGCCGGTGGCGGACCAGATGCACTAGTCTTATCTCAGCTTGCGTGTAGTTCGCAACCTTCTGTACGCAAGCGGGGAGGGTCGGTATGGCGATAGCCATTGCAATCGTGATCATCGTCGTTGCTTCGGTGCTCTTCCATTTCGTGAGCCCGTGGTGGGCGACACCGCTTGCCTCCAACTGGAAGCAGATGGACGACACGCTGACCATCACGCTGGTCATCACCGGCATCTTCTTCGTCATCATCAACCTGTTCGTCGCCTACATCGTCTGGCGCTACCGCCATCGCGACGGCGCGCGCGCGGCCTATCAGCCGGAGAACCCCAAGCTGGAGCTGTGGCTGACCGCGGGCACCACGCTTGGGGTGATCGCGCTGCTGGCGCCGGGCCTGTTCGTCTATGCCGAGTACGTGCGTCCACCCGGCGACGCCATGGTTCTGGAGGTGGTGGGCCAGCAGTGGCAGTGGGGCTTTCGCTTTCCCGGCCGGGGCGGCCAGCTCGGCACCTCGGACCCGCGCTTTGTCACGCCCGCCAACCCGCTCGGCGTGAACCCGGACGACCCGCGCGGGCAGGACGACATCATCGTCGCCGGCCAGGAAGTCCATCTGCCGCTGAATCGTCCGGTCAAGGTGCTGCTGCGCTCCAAGGACGTGCTCCACGACTTCTACGTGCCGCCGTTTCGGGCCCGCATGAACATGGTGCCCGGCACTGTTACGTCGTTCTGGTTCACGCCGACCAAGGCGGGCACGTACGAGATCCTGTGCGCGCAACTGTGCGGGGTCGGCCATTACAACATGCGTGGCCACGTGGTGGTGGAGGACGAGGCGGCGTTCCAGGCATGGCTCGCGCGCCAGCCGACGTTTGCGCTGACCATGGTGAAGACGCCCCCAACGGCGCCAGCGGCTGCGCCTGCTGGCGCGCCGGCAGCCGATACGCTCGTCGAACAGGGCCGTGCGCTGGCCCAGAGCAAGGGCTGCGTGGGTTGCCACAGCATCGATGGCACCGTTGGCGTGGGGCCAAGCTGGAAGGGCTTGTATGGCAGTACCGGGACCTTTGCCGACGGCAGCAGCGCGAAGGTCGACGACGCTTACCTGAAGACGGAGATCACCGATCCGCAGGCGCGCCTGGTCAAGGGTTTCGGCCCGCTCATGCCGAAGATGGCCCTGAGCGACGAGGAGGTGAGCGCGCTGATTGCCTACATCCGCGCCAACGGCGCGCCCGGCGCTGCAACGCAGGCAGGCGCCGCGTCGGGCGCGGCGGCCAGGTAGGTCGCAGGCAGGTTGCAAAGAAGGTTACAGGAGGGAGTGCAATGGCATACGCCGACGAGGCCGCCCACGACGGACCGCAGAGCTTCTTTACCCGCTACATCTGGAGCCAGGATCACAAGGTGATCGCGGTGCAGTACACGCTGGTTGCCATCTTCGTGGGGCTGATCGGCGTGGTGCTCTCCAACCTGATGCGTCTGCAACTGGGCTTCCCCGGGCACTTCACGTTTATCAACGCCAACCGCTACTACCAGTTCGTGACCATGCACGGGATGATCATGGTGATCTACCTGCTCACGGCGCTCTTTCTCGGCGGCTTCGGCAATTACCTGATCCCGCTGATGGTGGGGGCGCGCGACATGGTGTTCCCGTACCTCAACATGCTGAGCTTCTGGGTCTACTTCCTCTCGGTGCTGGTGCTGCTGTCGAGCTTCTTCGTGCCGGGCGGGCCCACCGGCGCCGGCTGGACGCTGTATCCGCCGCAGGCCATCCTGCCGGGCACGCCCGGCTATGAGTGGGGCATCATCCTGATGCTGGTGTCGCTGCTGATCTTCATTGTGGCCGCCACCATGGGCGGGCTCAACTACGTCACCACCGTGCTGCAGGCGCGCACCGAGGGCATGACGCTGATGCGCATGCCGCTGGCCGTGTGGGGCATCTTCATGGCCACCATCCTGGCGCTGCTGGCCTTTCCGGCGCTGTTCGTGTCGGGTGTGATGATGCTGCTGGACCGCACGCTGGGCACGAGCTTCTTCATGCCGGCAATCGTGTCGCTGGGCCAGCAGCTTAACTACAAGGGCGGCAGCCCGTTGCTGTTCCAGCACCTGTTCTGGTTCTTCGGCCACCCGGAGGTGTACATCGTCGCGTTGCCGGCGTTCGGCATCGTCTCCGACCTGGTCAGCGTGCATTCGCGCAAGAGCATCTTCGGCTATCGCACCATGGTGTGGGCCATCCTGGCCATCGGCGTGCTGTCGGTGGTGGTGTGGGCGCACCATATGTTCGTGAGCGGGATGAACCCGTACTTCGGCTTCTTCTTTGCCACCACCACGCTGATCATCGCGATTCCCACCGCCATCAAGGTCTATAACTGGGTCATCACGCTGTGGCGGGGCGACATCCATTTCTCGGTGCCGATGCTGTTTGCCATCGCCTTTATCAGCACCTTCGTGATCGGCGGCCTGACCGGGCTGTTCCTGGGCAATGTCAGCGTGGACATTCCGCTGTCGAACACGTATTTCGTGGTCGCGCACTTCCATATGGTGATGGGCGTTTCGCCGATCCTGGTGGTGTTTGGCGGGATCTATCACTGGTACCCCAAGGTCACCGGCCGCATGCTCAACGACAAGCTTGGGCACATTCATTTCTGGGTGACGTTCGTCGGCACCTATGCCATCTTCTTCCCGATGCACTACCTGGGCATCCTTGGCATGCCGCGGCGCTACTACGCCTACGACAACTACGCCTTCATCCCCGAGTCGGCGCACACCATGAACGCCTATATCTCCGTGGCGGCGTTTATCGTGGCGGCGGCGCAGTTGCTGTTCATCTTCAACCTGGCCTGGAGCCTCAGGCACGGCAGGCCGGCGGGCTCCAATCCCTGGCGCGCGGCCTCGCTGGAGTGGCAGACACCGGACACGCCACCCGTGCACGGCAACTGGGGCGCGGAGCAGCCGGTGGTGCATCGCTGGGCCTATGCCTATAGCGTGCCAGGCGCGAGCGAGGATTTCATCGCGCAGAACGCGCCACCCGAGGCCGGGGGCGCCGAGCCCGAGCCGCACACCAGCCATGGAGCCGTGGCATGAACGCTAACCTGGTCTATCGCGCCGGTGCCGACGGCGAGCGGCGCCCGGGCCCCGGCCCCGGCGATGTGGGCAGGCAGCGCGCGAGGCCCGCGCCGGCCAGCATCGGGCTGTGGGTGTTCATGGGCGTGGTGAGCTCGCTGTTTGCATTGTTTATCGCCGCGTACGCCATGCGCATGGATTCGCCTGACTGGCACGCGGTGGCGTTGCCGTGGCAGGTCTGGCTGTCCACGGCCTTGCTGGCTGCGGGGAGCGGGGTGATGCTGGTGGCCGCGCGCGCGGCCCGCGCCGGACGTGTCTCGGTGGCGCACCGCGCGCTGTGCTTCGGCGGCCTGGCCGCGGCGGCGTTCGTGGCTTCGCAGTTGTGGGCATGGCAGGCCCTGCTCGCCATCCACGTGGTGCCTGCCAATAACCCGTCCGGGAGTTTCTTCTACCTGCTGACCGCGATGCATGGCCTGCATGTGCTGGGCGGCCTGGCTGGCTGGGCGATGGCCATGCGCGCCGGGCCGGGCAGCGCGCTGCGCATTCGCCTGTGCGCGCGCTACTGGCATTTCCTGCTGGCCGTGTGGCTGGTGCTGCTGGCCGCGCTTGGCTGGCTCACGCCGGAGTTCGTTCGCTTTATCTGCGGCCGCGGCTAGGCGGCCCGGCCGATTCTCGAAGGAGACGTGCCCATGTCTTCGCTACCCACTTCATCCGCACCGGCGGTGACCGGCTTGCGCGGGCTGGTGGCCGACTGGTCCTCGGACCAGCAGGCCTTCAAGGTGTCGTGGGGCAAGGCGATGATGTGGATCTTCCTCGTGTCCGACACCTTCATTTTCAGCTGTTTCCTGACCGGGTACATGACGGTCAGGATCGCCAGCACGGCGCCCTGGCCGAACCCCAGCATCGTGTTCGGGCTCAAGGTGGGTGGCACCGAGGTGCCGTTGCTGCTGATCGCCATCATGACCTTCGTGCTCATCAGCAGCAGCGGGACGATGGCGATGGCCGTCAACTTTGCCTACCGGCGCGATCGCGTGAGATGCGCGTTGCTCATGTTTGCCACGGCGCTGTTCGGCGTGGCCTTCGTCAGCATGCAGGCCTTTGAATGGACCAAGCTGATCGTGACCGAGGGCGTACGCCCGTGGGGCAACCCGATGGGGGCGCCGCAGTTTGGCTCCGCCTTCTTCATGATCACCGGCTTCCATGGCCTGCATGTGAGCTGCGGCGTGATCTACCTGCTGATCGTCGCCACCAAGGTGCTGCGGGGCCGCTACGAGCGCACGGGCAACTACCAGATCGTGGAGATCGCCGGGCTCTACTGGCACTTCGTGGACCTGGTTTGGGTGTTTATCTTCGCGCTGTTCTATCTCTGGTGAGGCCCATCATGGCTGCGTCGACCCCATCTCCCGAATTGCCCGCGCAGGCCCCCGCCGTTGCCGGCTCGCACGGCGATTTGCCGCACGGGCAAGCGCATGGGCAGCAACATGGGCAGCAACATCCCATTGGCCTGTACCTGAAGATCTGGGCACTGTTGTTCGTCCTGTCCACGTTGTCGTACCTGGTGGACTACTTCCATTTCGAGGGCTATCTGCGCTGGACCCTGATCCTGCTTTTCATGGTGATGAAGGCCGGATTGATCGTGGCCGTGTTCATGCACATGGCCTGGGAGCGGCTGGCGCTGATCTGCGCCATCCTGCTGCCGCCGCTCTGCCTGCTGGTGCTGGTGGGCCTGATGGCGGCCGAGGCAGACTACACGTTCCTCTTGCGCGGGGTTTTCTTCCGCTGAGTGTGCCTGCGCGTGCGGTGCATGTTCCGTGCGCGCCATCCGGGTACACTTGCCCGGTTGCCCGCCACTACGAGGAAACCATGCACCCAGCTACGGAAGCCATCCTGATCTATAACCATGGCCGCGATCCCGAGCGGCTGACCCGCAAGCTCGCGGCCATCGCCGCCGATCCGTTCGCCTTCCTACGTGGCACCAACCACCTCTACGCGGCCTCAGTGGGCACCGAGGCCGCGCTGATGGAGGCACCCACCACCTATGTCTGCGGCGATCTCCATCTGGAGAACCTGGGCAGCTTCAAGGGCGACAACGGCCTGGTTTATTTCGATCTGAACGACTTCGACGACGCGATGGTTGCGCCGCTGACGGTGGACCTCGTGCGCTTGCTGTCCAGCCTGATGATCGCGGCGCCGCAGCTCGGCCTGTCGGATGCCGACGCGCGCGCGGGTGCCGAGCGCATGCTCGATACCTACGCGGCGGTGCTGGCCAGCGGCAAGCCGCGCTGGGTGGAGCGCGCCACCGCTACCGGCCTGGTGGCGACGCTGCTGCGCCGCGTCAAACGCCGCCGCCGCGGCGAGGTCCTGGCGGCGCGCACCGTGCGGCGTGGCGGGAAACGACGCCTGCTGGTCGACAACATCCATGCGCTGGCACCGCTCAAGGGCGAGCGCAAGCGCGCTGGCGCCATCCTGCGTGAGTTCGCGCGGCAGGCCCATCACGGCCAGTTCGTGGCCGACGACGCGGCGCGGCGGGTGGCGGGCGTGGGTAGCCTGGGGCTGGAGCGCTATGTGGTGCTAGCCCATGCGCCCGGCACGCCGACCGCCCAGCGGCTTATCGACATCAAGCGCGCCGCGCCCAGCGCGTGGCAAGGCTTGCCGTATGGCGCGCAACCCGCGTGGGGCAGCGACGCGTCGCGCGTGGTGCATATCCAGCACGCCATGCAGGCGGCTTCGCCTGCGCTGCTCTCAGCGGTGGCGATGGGGCCCGGGCCAGCAAGCCCGTCCTATATCGTCAAGAGCCTGCAGCCCACGGCCGACCGCGTGAACCTTGGGCCTCACACCGATCGCGCCAGCCTGAACGAGGTGCTTCTCACGATGGCGCGCTCGGCGGCCTGGGCGCACCTGCGCGGCTGCGGACATGAAGCCGCCGATCGGATCGAGGCGTTGCAGGAATTCGCTGCCGGTTCGCGCTGGCGCGCGCCGGTGCTGCGGCTGGCGCGGCATGGCTGCGAGATGGCGCAGGCACAGTGGAAGGACTTTGCCGAGGACTACCACAAGGCCCGGGGGAAATAGGCCTGGTTCGCGCGCTCGCTAGCCGTCGCCAACCCTCTTTTCCTGGCCGGGCGGTTGCCCGGCCAGGACGGTACATCAGACCTGCGTGATGAACTTGGTCACCAGGTAGCCATCGAAGGTTTCCTGGCCGCCTTCGCTGCCGATGCCGGAATCCTTGATGCCGCCAAACGGCGTCTCGGCCAGCGCCATGCCGAAGTGGTTGATGTTGACCATGCCGGCTTCCAGGCCGTTGGACACCACCGTCGCGGTCTTCAGCGAGTTGGTGAACACGTACGAGGCCAGGCCGAACGGCAGGCTGTTGGCGCGGCGCAGCACTTCTTCCACGTCCTTGAAGCGCGTCACCGGCGCTACCGGGCCGAAGGGCTCGTCGACCATCAGCTTGGCGTCGTCGGGCAGGTCGGTGACGACGGTTGGGGCAAAGAAGAAGCCCTTGTCACCGATGCGCTTGCCGCCCGCCACCACCTTGCCGCCGCGATGATTGGCGTCGTCCAGGAACTGCTCCATCGAGGCGATGCGGCGCTCGTGCGCAAGCGGCCCCATCTGGGTGCCGTCGTCCAGGCCGTCGCCAACCTTGATCGAGCCGATCACTTCGGTAAAGCGCGCCAGGAACTTGTCGTAGGCTTTTTCCTGCACGTAGAAGCGCGTGGGCGATACGCACACCTGGCCGGCGTTGCGCAGCTTGAAGCGCGCCAGCATTTCCGCTGCCGGCTCGATGTCGGCGTCGTCAAACACCAGCACCGGCGAATGCCCGCCCAGTTCCATGGTCACGCGCTTCATGTGGGCGCCGGCCAGCGCGGCCAGTTGCTTGCCCACCGGCACCGAGCCGGTGAAGGAGATCTTGCGCACGATCGGCGATTCGATCAGGTAGGTGGAGATCTCGCCCGGCACGCCCCAGACGATGTTCAGCACGCCCGGGGGCAGGCCTGCATCGTGGAACAGCTGGGCCAGCGCGACCACCGCGCTGGGCGAGTCTTCCGGGCCCTTGAGGATCAGCGTGCAGCCGGCGCCGATGGCCGAGACCATCTTGCGGATCGCCTGGTTGAAAGGGAAGTTCCACGGCGTAAAGGCAGCGCACACGCCGATCGGCTCGCGCACCACGATCTGGCGCACGTTGGGCTGGCGCGGCGGGATCACGCGGCCGTAGATGCGGCGGCATTCCTCGGCGTGCCATTCGGCGTGCTCGGCGCAGATCATGACTTCGCCGATGGCTTCGGCCAGCGGCTTGCCCTGGTCCAGCGTGATGTTGCGGCCGATGTCCTTGGCGCGCTCGCGGGTCAGTTCTGCCACGCGGCGCAGGATTTTGGAGCGCTCCAGCGGCGAGGTCTTCTTCCAGCTTTCAAAGGCGCGCTGCGCGGCGGCCAGGGCGCGGTCCAGATCGCCGCGGTTGGCATGCGGCAGCTTGCCCAGGAGTTCCTGGGTGGCGGGGTTGATGACGTCTTGCTCGCGTCGGTCCCCTCCCTTGACGAATTCCCCGTCGATGTAGAGGGCGAGATCCTGGTACATGCCTTTCTCCTGAAGAAGGTTGCGTGCGACAAGCGCAGCCGGTGCCGCCGCGGTGGGGGATGCCGCGCGTGGGCGCGGCGGCCAAACCGCAAGCTTAACGCGTCGGCCGGTTTTGTGCATCGGCAGGCGCCGGCGTTTCCGAGGGGCGGGAGAAAGTGCAGCAAAAGCCACCGTCCGCGATCTCTCACGGGCTCAGGAAGAATGGCTGATGCCCGGGGCTCAGCCGCGCCGCATCGCCACCATGCTGCGCGTAGCCAGCGCTAGTGCATTGTGCCGGTTGCCGCCGCCCAGGTCATCGGAGATCTCCGTGGCCGCGTTCAGCACCAGCGCGGCAAAGCCCTTGATCTTGTGCGGCTTGAACCGCTCAGCGGGCCCCGACAGCCCGATGGCGGCGATGACGTGCCCGTTGCCGTCGCAGATCGGCGCGGCCACGCCGTAGACGGTCTCGCGCCACTCGCCGCGGTTGACCGCATAGCCCTCTTTGCGCACCTTGGCCATCTCCCGCAGGAAACGCTCGGGCTCGACGATGCTGTTGGGTGTGGACGGCACCAGCGTGGTGAACATGCGCTGCAACGCGGTGTCCGGCTGGAAGGCCAGCATCGCCTTGCCGGTGGCCACGCAGTGCGCCAGCGCCCGCCCGCCGATCTGGGTATAGGCGCGCACGGGGTTGGGGCTGTCGATCTTGTGCACGTAGACCACCTCGGCGCGGTCCAGCACGGACAGGTGCACGCTCTCGCCGCTGGCGTGCATCAGCTTGTCCATCCACGCCTGGGCATGGCGGCGCAGGTCCAGCCGCGAGAGCACCGCCGAGCCCAACTCCCAGAGCTTGATCGACGCACTGTAGCCGGTGCCGGAGGCGTCGCGAATCACATAATTGAGTTCGGTCAGCGCTTGCAGCAGCCGATGCACATTGCTCTTGGCCAGGCCCAGGCGGGTGGCGATCTCGGTGAGGCCCAGCGGCCGGTCGCTGTGCGCCAGCAACTCGATCACGCCGAGGCCCTTGATCAAGGTGTTGTTCATCGATGCTTATGCTCCATGCGGGCATCTGATGCGGATGGCGCACCCTGTTCTCAAATGTGGAACGATAGTATCGTATTTTGCAACTCCCTATAATCGTTGCAGCGCGTTGTCGCAACGCGGCCGGCAGCTTGCCGAAGAGGACGGCTGATTCACTGCGCCGCCTCTCTCTCCTTCCCTGTGGATGCTTCCCATGCGTGATCTCGACCAACAGGACCTGCCGCTGCAAGGCGTGCGGGTCGTGGAATTCTGTACCGTTGCCGCCGGGCCCTTTTGCGGCATGCTGCTGGCCGATATGGGCGCCGAGGTGATCAAGGTGGAAGCGCCCGAGGGCGACACCTTGCGGCAGTGGCCGCCGCTATCCGATGGCTTCTCCGAGAACTTCGCCTCGCTCAACCGCAACAAGGAGTCGGTGGCGCTCAACCTGAAGGATGCCGCCGACGTGGCGCTGGCGCGTGCGCTGATCCTGGATGCCGACGTGGTGATCGAGAACAACCGCCCGGGGGTGATGGACCGGCTCGGGCTGGGCTACGCCAGCTTTCGCGAGCAAAAGCCAGGTCTGGTGTATTGCTCGGTGTCCGCCTACGGCCAGAGCGGCCCGCGCGCAGGCGAGGGCGGGTTCGACCTGACCATCCAGGCTGCGGCCGGCGTCATGAGCGTAACCGGCGAGCCCGATGGCGCGCCGGTGAAGTGCGGCGTGCCGCTGGCGGACTTTGCTTCGGGGCTGTACGGCGCCTTTGCCATTGCCAGCGCGCTCACCCGGGTGCGGGCCGGCGGCGCGGGCGCACATATCGATGTGCCGATGTACGGTTGCACGCTCGGCATCGCCGCACTGCAGACCAGCGAGTACTTCGGCACCGGCCGAAGCCCGGCCAAGCTGGGCTCCGCGCATCCGCGCAATGCGCCCTACCAGGCCTTCCAGGCCGCCGATGGCTACTTTGCCATCGCCGCGGGCAACCAGAAGCTGTGGCTCGAAGTGGTGCGCGTGGTGGCACTGCCCGCTCTGGCGCAGGACGCGCGCTTCGCCACCACGCGCGACCGCGCGGCCAACCAGGCCGCACTGAAGATCCTGCTGGAGGAGCGCTTTGCCACCGCTGGCGTGGCGCACTGGATAGCCGCCTTCAATGCCGCTGGCGTGCCGCATGCGCGTATCAACGACTATGCCGCCGCGCTGGACGATCCGCAGGTGGCGCATATGGATTGGGTGCGCCCGCTGACGCTGCCTGGCGGCCACCAGACCCGCACCTTCGCCTCGCCGCTGCGTTTCGACGGGCTGGGCTTGCCGATCCGCCGCGACCCGCCGGCGCTGGGCGAGCACAACGCCGCCGTGCGCGCCCGCTACCAGGCGGGCAGTGCAGCCACGGAACAAGACCCCACGTAAGTCAAAGGCAGATAGAGGAATCATCATGAGCGACAAGACCGGCAACATCGATCGGCTGCGCGCGTTCGTTGCCACCATCAGCCGCGTGGTTACGCAGGCAGAACGCGAGGGCAGCAGCGAGCCGGACATCCTCGCGCAAGCCAGCGCCGCGCTGAGCGAACTGGTGGCGCACGACGACTGGCTGCCTGAGGCCATGGCACGCCCGCATCCTGTCTACTACCAGCAGCATCTGCTCTATGGCGATCCGCTCGATCGCTTTTCGCTGGTCAGCTTCGTCTGGGGGCCGGGCCAGCAAACGCCCGTGCACGACCACACGGTGTGGGGCCTGATCGGCATGCTGCGCGGCGCCGAGGTGGACCAGCACTACCGCGTGGAAGGCGGCCGGCTGGTGGAAGACGGCGACGCCGTGGTGCTGAGCGCCGGCCAGGTGGCCGCGGTCTCGCCCACGCTGGGCGATGTGCACCGCGTGCGCAATGCGCATGACGACCGGGTGTCGATCAGCGTGCATCTGTATGGAGGCAACATTGGCCGCATCCAGCGCCATGTGTATGACGCCGCCAGCGGCGCCACCAAGCCGTTCGTATCCGGCTACTCCAATGCGCTGGTGCCCAACCTGTGGGCGCCGGCGGCAGCGCCGGCGCAGGGGTGAACGTGGAACAAGCCGGTCTGCTGATTGACAAGCAAGGCGACGTCACCCGATTGACGCTGAACCGGCCCGAGCGTGGCAATGCGCTGTCGGCCGGGCTGGTGGAGGCGCTCGCGGCGGCGGTGCTGGCGTGCCACCACGATGGCACCCGCCTGCTCGCCATTGACGGCGCCGGCACGCATTTCTGCACGGGGTTCGATCTGGGTGAGCTGGATAGCGAGAGCGACGATTCGCTGCTGGCGCGTTTCGTGCGCGTCGAGCTGCTGCTGCAAAGCGTGCACGGCGCACCCTTTACCACCGTCGCGCTGGTCCAGGGCCGCGCCATGGGCGCGGGCGCCGACCTGATGGTGGCCTGCGAGCAGCATTGGATCGCGCCGGGCAGCACGCTGGCTTTCCCCGGCGCGGCCTTCGGCCTGGTGCTGGGCAGCGCTCGGCTGGCGCAGCTGGTGGGTGTGGCTACGGCGCGGGACTGGATCGCGAGCGGGCGGGCCGTTCGGGCCGAGGAAGCGCTGGCCTGCGACATGGCCGGCAATTTGATGGCGCCGCAGGCGCGCGCCGGCGCGCTTGCCACGTTGGCGCAGCGTGCGCGCCGGCTGGACGCCCCAACCCATGCCGCTATCCAGGCCGCCACGCAGGGCGGCCACGCCATGGCAGAAGCGGCGCGCGCGGCGCAGCTGGCCGAGCTGGTGCGCTCCGCCGCCCGGCCGGGACTCAAGGCGCGCATCGCCGCCTACCGGGCGGCGTCCAGGCGCTGACTCAGCGCGGCTCGGGGCTGAACGCCGGCAGGTCCGGCCATGCCAGCGCTGCCCAGGCGCCCTTGGGCGGCGCCAGCAGCTGGCGCAAGCTGGCTGCATCGAAGGCCTTGCCCAGAGGGTCGGCGCGGAATGCGGCAAGCCATTGCTGGCGGCCGGCGATAAAGGCATGGCCGAAGTCTTCCCAGCTGGCAAAACAGTCCTGCGCGCGCTGCGCGTTGAGCAGGAGCACGCGCCACGCGGCCATCGGCTCGACCCAGCCCATCAGCATGACGGTGCGCGCAAAAAAGGCCATCCGGACGCAGGCAAAGGCCAGCGCGGCGCGCGGATCGTCGGTCGGCAGCAGCGCATGCAGGTCGGCGCGAAACCACCGTGATTCGAACATCTGGGCGAGGTGCTGGCGCACTTCGTCATCCGTGGCATTGGCGCGGAACTCCATCTGATGCAGCAACTGCACGCGGAACAACGCGCGCGCCGCGTCGGTCATGTGGTCCGATGCGGGGTTGAAAAACCCCGTCATGCTGGTGGCATCAACCATGGGCTGCGCCAACGTCAATGCCCATTGCTTGCGCCGGGTGAACACAGCGGGACGCTTGGGGCGCAGGAAGCGGTAGACCCGCCATAGCACAAAGGCCCCGAGGAGCAGGTAGAAGACATTCATCCCATTCATCCGATCTGGCGCTCCGTTACACCTCGCGAGGGCGAAGCCTGGATTTGCGCCGCGTGCGACAGCGAGATGTCCGGCCATGGCACGTCTTCGGTGGCGACAACCGCCTCGGCGTCACCCGCGCCCGGCGTTTGCCGAGTGGCATACCGGACCGATGCCGCCATTGGCGAACGCTCCGTCAGCAAGCCAGGCTGGCGCGCGGCGACCAGCCACTCCACCATTGGCGTCGGCGCGCGGAGCCTGACAAAGAGTTGTGGGTACCGGGCGACCAATCGGGTCTGCGTCGCGGCGTCGGCCACGTCTTCAATGCGCGCCCAGCCGGCTGGCGTGCGCACCACGCCGATGGCGATGCAATCGTCCGGGGTTTCCGCATCGGTACCCAGGGCGTTCAGGCAGGCTAGCACATCTTCCACGTAGCGCGCGATGGGCGGCCTGTTCTGCTTGCCCTTGACCTGGTCGATGGTGAGCGCGCCACTGGCCAGCACATGCACGCTGATGGTGATATGCGGTTGTCCGCTGGCATCGCGGAAGCTCAGCAAGCGCAGGCGCTGCTGCGCCACCGCTTCGGCATAGCGCTCGCCGTAGCCGCCGGAGAGCGCGCGCCGGTCGGAAAACTGCCCCAGGCAATGCCGCATGACGTAGCTTTCAAAGGCCATTTCCGCGCGCAGCAGCGCACTGTCTGGCAGCAATTCCACGAACACGCCATGCGGCGTCGACAGCAAGGTACGCAGCGCTTCGGGCTGGCTCTGGCGCCAGCCGCGCTCGATGCGCGTGGCCATCTCGGCATGTTCCTTGTCCCACAGCGCCAGTGCTTGCGGGCAGGTGATGCGGTCGAGCTTGCCGTCAAGAGCGGTGCCCTTGCGCGAGGTCAGGAACTCGACGAGCCGCGCTTCCAGCGCCAGCAGGCGCGGCTCGACAGGATCCACCCAGACGACCGGGGCCGGTGGCATTGCTGCTTCGCCGCTCGCCTTGGCCGACGCGCCAAAGCGCGCCGCAACCCACTCCGGCATCGCCTCGGATCTCAGGGCCTGCCGCGCACCGTCGAGCGAATCGATCTTGATGGCCGGCTCGAAGTTGGCGACGAGATGGCGATAGAAGTGGTTGAGCAGCCAGGCGCGCACCGCGGCATCGTCGCCACGCGCCTGGCTGCGCGCGGCGATGCCCGCCTTCAGGGCGCCGGCATTGAGGGCGTTGCGCGGCGCGTAGCCTGTCATCCGGCTGGCGGTACTCATTTCCAGACTTGCCACCAGCTCTTGCTCTTGCCGGCAGGGTTGGCTTGCGTGCGGTAGAGCGCCACTTTTTCCTCCATCGCCTTGACATCGGCGAGCTCGTATTCGTTGCTGCGCGGATTGAGTGCGATGGCACGCTCAAAGAGGGCGGCGGCCTCGGCGTGGCGCTGCAGCCCACTGAGCGTGTCGGCCGCCAGGCTGACCATCCAGGATTCCGAGCAACCATCGACGTGGTGCGCGATGCGGCTCCACAGGGCCGCGGCTTCTTCGGGGCAGTTATGCGCCAGGTTGAAAGCCATTTGCAGGCGCACGCCCAAGTCCCTGCTCGACAGCTTGCTACCGTCCTGGCCTTCTTCCCGCTCCCATTTCACCAGGCGCTCCACCCAGATGGGAATCTCGCGGTCGCGATCGAGCTTGTACAGGGCCTGCGACACCTCGCTCAGGTAGTCGTTGGGGTCATGCCGGCTGTAGCCAAACTCGGCGGCGTAGTGCCAGAGCTGCTCGGCGGCGCTGATGATCCCCTCGGAATCCTGCATTGCGATCCGCACGCTCAGCAGGCCGGCGTAGTGTTCGGCAAACGGGCTGGCGGCGATGCCGCGCCTGTGCAGCTCGACGGCATCCTCGTAGCGCCGCTCGTCGTACCGATAGATGATGGCCAGGTTGTTGCACAGCATGGAGTAGAGGTGCGCGCAGGCATCGTACGGATGGCCGGCACCGCTCTCGAAATAGCGCTCCAGGCACGCCTGCCCTTGTTCGTAGGCGGCAATCTGCAGCTTGATGAAATCGCTGTAGGTTTCGTTGCGCGACTCGGCAGGGACGCGGTCCAGGTGTTCCCCGAGCAAATCGCCAAGCGCGACCCCGAAGTTGTACGCCCACAGCCCGCTTGGCAGCGAGAAGGCCGGCAGCTTCAGCGTCTGGATCACCCCAAGCGATTGCACCCGAGCCTCGAACAGGGCATAGGCCGTGCGGTTGTCCTGCATGCCGCCTTCCTGCGCCGCCGCATACAGCCGCGCCGCTTGCGTTGTGGCATCGATGCGGCCCGCCGCGCCGTCGTTGACCGCCGCCAGTCTTGCGATCCATGGATGGCCCGGCGAACGCTGCTCGGCCAGTGCGCGTGCTGCGTCGAATACCGACTGCAAGGCCTGCGCATCCACTTGCTCACCCACGGCGCCAAAGAGCGCTTCATGGGTCGGGGAGAGGGTCCGCGGATCCTGTTCTCCCTCTTGCGCTTTTGACAGGAAGGCTGCCAGCGTTTCTTCCGTATTGCAGGCCCGCATGGCGCACAATGGCCACCAGGCCGAGCCGTCGGCCGCATCGGCCAGCCGCGCGTGAACCAGCTGCGCGGCGCCATCCCACATCTCGTCCTCGACCTGATAGATGTGCAGGAATGCCCGGCGGCCGGCCTCGTCAACGCGCTGGGCTTGCATCAGCCACGGCAGCTCGTATTCGATGAAGTCATCGCTGCCGTTCGACGACAGGCTATGGCGCGCGGCGGAGCAGGCGTCCAGTGCGCCAGGCAAATCGCCCTGCGCGTACAAGGCGCGCGCCGCGAGCCGGGACAGCCGGACTTCCAGTTCACGGCGCTGCGGCAACGACTGCTGCGCTGTCAGGGCCCTCGCGGCCTGCTGGAAGTCGGCGAGGCGCTCGGGCGCGATGCCGATCAGGGCGCTGCCCAGGCGCAGCCAGTCGTTTTCGTCGACGTCCTGTTGCGCGTCGGCCGTCTGCAGCGCCAGGATGGCCGCGCCAGCTGCTGCGCGGGCCTCGTCGTTGCTGTCATGGCGCGTCAGCGCCCAGGCGCGCCGCCGCTGATAGTCGGCGAGGTCCCATGCACGGAACGGCGCGCGTTCCGCGATGGCCCCGTTCAATGCATGGCGCAGGTCAATTGTCTCCAGCGCAATGCCCAGCTTGCGCACTTCCAGGCTATCGAACACGCGAAGCTGCCGATACCGGTCCGCATTCAGCTCCGGCATCCCTGCCACGATGGCGCGCATCTCAGCGAGGGCACGCTGGATGCTCTCTTCCTCGTTGACGTGGTTGGCTATCTGGAGGCGATAGAGCGCCAGGTACATGCGCAGTTCGGCCTGCGCTTCGCGCGGCGTGGCTTCCAGCGTGCCGGCGCCGTCTACGTTGACCACCGCCAGCGCAGCCTCCGGATCCCCCGCGCGCATCCATAGCGTATGCAGCCGGTCGATGGACTCAAGGGAGTCGGCCCGCAAAGGCTTGGCGCGCAATCTGGCCAGCAAATCGGCGGCTTCGCTTGAATTGCCTTCCTCAAGATCGGCTTCGAGGCGATCCAGTAACTGTTCCAGCTGAGCACCTGTCAATGCGTTGCCATTGATATCCACGGTTCTTCCCATAATGTGATCTAGTTTGCACCTAACGCGATTCTACCCGGAGATGCCACAGACTCGGAAATTGCGCCTGATGGTTCGCCCAATGGCGCTGCGGTTCAAGCGATCATCACGATAAAACGCCCCGCCTCCTTGGGGGAGGCGGGGCGTTTTATCGTGGTTGCCCGGAAGGGGGAAGGGGGAAGGGGGAAGGGGGAAGGGGGAAGGGGGAAGGGGGAAGGGGGAAGGGGGAAGGGGGAAGGGGGAAGCGGCAAAACGCGGCCGTACGCGCTTAGTTCTTCTGCGCGTCGGCGGGCGTGGTCGACATGTCCTTTTTCATGGTGTCGTTGTTGGCCTTCTTCTCGGCGCTCTTTTGCTGCTTGGCGGACTTCACGTCCTGCTTGTACTCTGTCTTGGCGGCCTTTTTCTTGGTCTTGTATTCGTCCGAGGCCTGCTTGTTGGCATCGCGGCGCTGGACCAGCGGATCCTTCGGCGGCTCGATCTGTGTCATGCCGGCAGGCGCCGCGGCGTTGCCGCTATCGGCAGGAACGGCGGGCGTCTGGGCAAAGGCGGCCGCACATAGCAGGCCGGCAGCCAGGGCGGTGGAAGCTTGCAAAAAGCGAATCGGCGTGTTCTTCGTCATATCGGACCTCACGGTTCATGGATGGAAACGGCGCTTGGACGCCACGGCGGGGACACCGCCATGGCCGCTCTGCGAGACACCAAGGGCCACTTGTGTATTGCGTTTCGCCAATGTTTGACTCCTTGCGCGCAGAGCTCGTGCCCTGATCCAAACAACTGCTTACAATTGGCTTTCCGTCTGACAGACGACTACCGACAAGGGCTGTCGGCAAGGTGTGACATAGTGGCAAACGTGGGCATCGCGCATGGCATTGCCCCGCGTTTCCCGACGATCCCAGGCGCAATCAGAACACGACAAGAACACGACAAGAACACGATAAAAACACGAGACCACCCCCGAACATGCCAACAAAATCCAAAGCCCAGCTGACCACGGGCCCGATCGGCCGCACGTTGCTGCTGTTTTCGCTGCCGGTGCTGGGCAGCAACATCCTGCAGTCGCTCAACGCCTCGATCAATTCCGTGTGGGTGGGGCATTTCCTCGGCGAGGCGGCGCTGACGGCCACCTCAAACGCCAACATCATCCTGTTCTTCCTGCTCGGCGTGGTGTTCGGCATCAGCATGGCCAACACCATCATGATCGGGCAAGCCGTGGGCGCGCGCGACCTGGTCGAGGCGCGCCGCGTGGTGGGCACCAGCACCACCTTCTTTGTCCTGCTGTCGGTGCTGGCAGCGGCGCTGGGCTACGCCTTCACGCCCGACATCCTTGCCGCGATGGGCACGCCGGCCGATGCCAGGGCGCTTGCCATCAGCTACCTGCGCATCATCTTCCTGGCGCTGCCCTTCATGTATTTCTACAACTTCGTGATGATGACGCTGCGCGGCGCGGGAGACTCGCGCACGCCGTTCTATTTCATGCTGTTGTCGGTGGGGCTGGACGTGGTGCTCAATCCGCTGCTGATCTTTGGCATCGGCCCGTTCCCGGAGCTCGGCATCGCCGGCTCGGCGCTGTCCACGCTGATCGCGCAGTTGGCGAGCCTGGCCGCGATGCTGGTCGTGCTCTACCGCCGCCACCACTTCCTGGCGCTGCGGCGCCACCAGCTCGCCTACCTGAGGCCCGATACCGCGATCCTGCGCGCGCTGGTGGCCAAGGGCTTGCCGATGGGGCTGCAGATGGTGGTGATCTCGTCGTCGGCGATCGTGATGATGTCGCTGGTCAATCGCTACGGCTCGCAGACCACCGCCGCCTACGGCGTGGCCTCGCAGTTGTGGACGTACGTGCAGATGCCCGCGCTGGCGGTTGGCGCCAGCGTGTCGTCGATGGTGGCGCAGAACGTGGGCGCCGGGCTGTGGAGTCGCGTGACGCGCATCACACGCGTGGGGCTGATGTTCAACTTGCTGATGACCGGAACGCTGGTTGCCCTGATCTACCTGTTCAACCGTCACTCGCTGGGCTTGTTCCTGCCCGATGACGGCACGGCCATCGGTATTGCGCAGCATATCAATGCCATCGTGCTGTGGTCCTTCATCCTGTTCGGCTTCACCATCGTGCTGTTCGGCACCGTGCGCGCCACCGGCGCGGTGATGGCCCCGCTGGTGATCCTGTTCCTGTCGATGTGGGTGGTGCGCCTGCCATTTGCCTGGGTGCTCGAGCGCGCCGTCGGCGCCGATGCGATCTGGTGGAGCTTTCCGCTGGGCTCGGTGGTCTCGGTCACGCTGGCCGTGGCGTATTACCGCTTTGGCAACTGGCGCGCCGCCCGTATCCTGCCGGTCGCGCCCGGGCCGGCCCCGGAGCCGGAGTTCGCGCCCCAGGCGCCCGATACCAGCATGGGCACAGCGTGCGAGGAAGCCCTGAGCACGGCCGGCGCCGCCGGCGAGCCGGCGCTGGCGGGAGAGTCACGCGCAATGTCGAAGCAGGGCGCCGACTGAGTCGCTGGCCCGCATATCCCGCGTGCCCGTAAGGTGATGCAAGCGGCCCTCGGGTCTGCCGGCACGCGTCCGCACCAGGATGATCCTCGTGTTTTCCTTACGTTTTCCTTTCGATCCCCTTCAATTTCCCTTCGGCTTCCTTTCATTCGTCTTTCGGTGTTACATCACGGCGTGATGTATGTATTTTGGCGGGATTTCCAAGCGTATCGGTGAATACCCCTAAACCAAGACAAATGAAAGCAAGCTGAAAGATCGCCTCTCTAATGTTCGTTCCATCCTGCAGGGACACTATTTTCTTCCTGCCGAACGGACCACCTCCGCATGCAAAGAGCCTGCGAGCGGAGGGGCACTGCTTTCACGTACTTTGAGGAGAATCGTTTTGCGCATACGCAGCCAAAAGGACTTTGCCTCCGGCCTGATGTTCATTCTGGTCGGATTGTGCTTTTCCTGGGTCGCCCGCGGCTATTCCATGGGAACAGCCGCCAAGATGGGCCCCGGATATTTTCCGTTTCTACTCGGCCTGGTACTCGCCGTGCTCGGTGCATTCGTGCTGATCGGCTCGGTATCGAAAAAGGGTGAAGCTGACCAGCTCGCCCGCTGGGACTTGAAGACCCTGTTGTGGATTCTGGGTTCGGTGGTGCTGTTCGGCCTGCTGCTCAAGCCGCTCGGCATGGTGTTGTCGGTGTTCGTGCTGGTGCTGGTGTCGTCGATGGCCAGCCATGAGTTCAGCTGGAAGGGCGCGGTCTTGAACGCGATCGTCCTGGTGCTGATCAGCATGGGCGCCTTCGTGTACGGCATCAACCTGCAGATGCCGGTGTGGCCTGCTTTCATTACTGGTTAAGGAGTCGGCCATATGGAATTGATTGACCATCTTGCCTTGGGCTTTTCCACGGCGCTTTCGTTGCAGAACCTGGCATACGCCTTCCTGGGCTGTGTGCTGGGTACCTTGATCGGCGTGCTGCCGGGCCTGGGGCCTCTGGCCACCATCGCCATGCTGCTGCCGGTGACTTACACGCTGCCCCCGGTGGCAGCGCTGATCATGCTGGCCGGTATTTACTACGGCGCACAGTATGGTGGCTCCACCACCGCTATCCTGGTCAACCTGCCGGGTGAATCGTCGTCGGTGGTGACCACCATCGATGGCTACCAGATGGCACGGCGGGGACGAGCGGGCGTGGCATTGGCAACCGCTGGCCTGGGTTCCTTCTTTGCCGGCTGCGTGGCTACCCTGATCCTGGCCGCGTTTGCTACGCCGCTGTCGGAACTGGCGTTCAAGTTCGGTCCTGCCGAGTACTTCTCGCTGATGTGCCTGGGCCTGATCGGCGCCGTGGTGCTGGCTTCGGGCTCGCTGCCCAAGGCCGTGGCGATGATCGTGCTGGGCCTGCTGCTGGGCCTGATCGGTACCGACGTGAACTCGGGCGCCGCACGCTTCTCCTTCGACATCCCCGAGCTGACCGATGGCATCGACTTCGTCGCGCTGGCCATGGGTATGTTCGGCTTCGCGGAAATCATCGCGAACCTGGAGCAGAAGGAAGCCCGCGAGACCTTCACCGACAGCGTCACCAACCTCTGGCCGACCAGGGAAGATTTCCGCCGCATGATCCCGGCCGTGCTTCGCGGCACGTTCCTGGGCTCCGCGCTGGGCATCCTGCCGGGCGGCGGTGCGGCACTGGCTTCGTTTGCAGCCTACTCGCTGGAAAAGAAGACCTCCAAGTACGCACATGAGTTTGGCAAGGGCGCCATCGAAGGCGTGGCAGGTCCGGAATCGGCCAACAACGCCGCGGCGCAGACCTCCTTCATCCCGCTGCTCACGCTGGGCATTCCGCCCAACGCCGTGATGGCGCTGATGGTGGGCGCGATGACCATCCACAACATCCAGCCGGGCCCGCAGGTCATGACCAGCAACCCCGCGCTGTTCTGGGGCCTGATCGCCTCGATGTGGATCGGCAACCTGATGCTGATCATCCTGAACCTGCCGATGATTGGCGTGTGGGTGAAGCTGCTGACCGTGCCTTACCGCTTCCTGTACCCGGCCATTCTGGTGTTCTGCGGTATCGGCGTGTACTCGGTCAACAACCAGACCTTCGACGTGTTCATGGCAGCTGGCTTCGGCATCATCGGCTACCTGTTCCTGAAGCTCAAGTGCGAGCCGGCTCCGTTGCTGCTGGGCTTCGTGCTGGGGCCGATGATGGAAGAGAACTTCCGCCGCTCCCTGCTGCTGTCGCGTGGCGAGTTCACTGTGTTCGTGACCCGTCCGCTGTCGCTGGGCCTGCTGATCGCAGCAGCTTCGCTGGTTGCCATCGTTGCCCTGCCTTCCATCAAGGCAAAGCGCGAAGAGGCGTTCCAGGAAGAGTAGTCGTCAAGCCCCACCCGCGCCGGCCTCGCGCTGGCGCGCGCAATGCAAGAAATGGGGTGCCTCGTGCACCCCGTTTTTTTAATTGGCGCGCCTGGTGCCGACCGGGCCGCTTGCAGGTAACACGCCCGGGCGCGCTTGCCGCGCCAGGGCTGCCTATGTAGATCTGCTCTATCGCACCGCTGGCAGGTGTGTCACAGGAGCCGCATGAGAGCGCCAACGCTAGACGGCTTCGTTTCGAAGCTGTACATCCTCAAGCTTGTCCAGTCGAGCCCGTCGACGGTCATGACGCTGGTTGACCGCCTGCGCGAGCATGGCGTGGAAAAGAACATCCGTTCGCTCAGGCCCATCCTGCGCAGCCTGATGATCGCACGCGCGATCACGGCGGAGCTGGTGGAAGGCAGTGGCCGCGTCTATTGCATTACCGATAGCGGACGCGAAGAACTGCACAAATACCTGTCGCACCTCGACGTCCTGCAAAGCGACATCGAGCAGACGCGCTAGCATTGCCGCACCTGGCTATCGCTCAGGTGGCCTCGCCCTCGGCCCACCGCGCCGGGTAGAGCAGCAGGCTGACGGTCGTGCCCCGCTCCGAAGACGCAATCGACAACTCGCCGCCAATGGCGGCCGCGCGGCTGCGCATATTGGCCAGGCCGTGGCCCTGGGCGCCGGACTGCGCATCGAAGCCGCGCCCGTCGTCGCGGATCTCGATCAGGATGGCCTCGGGGGCGGGGCCGGCGCCCGCGAGGCTGCGCGCCACCACTTGCACCGTAGCGCCGCCGGCATGCTGCATGACGTTGGAGAAGGCTTCCAGCAGCAGGTACTGTAGCTCGCGCACGATCTGCGGCGTCAGGCCGGCCACGGGCGGCAGCCGCTCCACTTGCCAGTCCACCCGCAGCTTCGCCGCCTCCAGGCGGGCCCGCAGCCGGTAGCGCAGGTTGCCCAGCACCACGGCGAGGTCGCCGCCAGTGTCTTGCATGGCATCCACCGAGAGCTTCAAGGCATCCAGCGCTTGCTGCAGATGTTGCTGCAGCACCATGGGCGAGCCATGGCCTGAGCGCAGCAGGCTGAGCGCCCCGACCAGCGTGCTGCCCAGGCCATCGTGCATGTCGCGCATGATGCGCCCGCGCTCTCGCAAGGTGGCCTGCTCGCGCTCGATCTCACGTGAGTGCGCGTAGAGCAGATGCAGCTCTTCCTCCTTTTGCGCAACCTTGCGGTCCAGGTTGCGGTTGAGCTCGGCCAGCGAACTGGTGGTGCGCGTATAGCGGTCCACCAGCAGCCAGGCCATGCTGAGGCTGAACAGCTGCGAGACGTACTTGGTTAGCGAGGTGTCCCAGTAAAAATCGTTGCTGAACAGGATGCGGATCACGTCGGCGGTGCTCAGCGCGCTGGCCAGCGCCACCGTGGCGGCTAGCACCAGGCGCTCGCGGCTGGGGCGCCGCAGCGCCGCCCACGCCAGCGCCGTGGCGATGCCGCACGCTAGCAGCATGTTGACGGCCCAGTCGAACAGCTTGAGGCTGGGGGTGTTGAACAGGAATGTCATCACCACGATCAGCGGCAGCTTGATCCACAGGAAAGCGGTGACCAGCCACGCCGGCCACGGCGAGCGAACGTCGATGATGATCAGCGCGAACCGGGCTGTGGCCACGATGAACAGGGTCCGGCTGGCCAGCACCAGCACCTGCCACGCGTGCAGCGGCAACGGGGCGCTGTCCAGCAGGCGCTCGACCACGCTGACCGACCATGCGATCTCGGCTAGCGCATAGAGGCCGAACAATGGATCGCGCTGGCGCCACCAGATCAGCAGCGAGATCGCCGTCAGCAACAGGCTCAGCGCCGTGATCACCAACGGCCCGATCACGCGGAACCAGAGCGCGCCCAGGTAGTGCGAATGCACCAGCCGGCCCGGCCCGAACTCGACGCGCGACAGGCCTGCCTTGGCATTGGCGCGGGCGGCGATCTTGATCGTCAGCTCGTTCTCCGGCTGCAGCATGGCCTCGGGCACGGGGATGTACAAGGGGCGCTGGCCGCCGTAGAGGGCAGGCGCATCCATGGCGCCGGAGGCGGCCAGCAGCTTGCCGTTGAGATGCATCTCGAAGCTGTTGGCCGCGCGCGCCAGGTAGAGCGCGGGGATGTCCTGCCCGGCGCCGCGGTAGGGAAAGACCAGGTGGTAGGTCGCCATGCCGTCGCGGCCGGGGTAGAGGCGGTCCCAGTCGTGGGGCAGGGCGATCTCGGCCGGCTGGGGCGCCCGGCCTTGCCCGGCGCCGTCGGGGCGGACCACGGCCAGCGCTTGCTGCAGCACCTGCACCTGGTTTGCCGGGTCCGGCGCGGATGGCCGCGCGGGATCCTGGCGCTCTGCGCGGCAGCCAGTGAACCCACAGCCCATGGCGAGCCACAGGGCACTCAGGCACACCAGCCGCAGGATGGGCAGCAGGGCCATCGGCATTGGCCTCAAAAGGTCTTCAACAGGCCAAGCTTGTGGGCTTCGAATACGGCCTCGGTGCGGGAGTTGACCGCCAGCTTGCCGTAAATGTTCTTGATATGCGCCTGCACGGTGTGCACGCTGATCGCCAGGTGCCCGGCGGTTTCCGCATAGGTGTACCCGCGCGAGATCAGGTCGAGCACCTCGGTCTCGCGGGCGGATAGCGTCACGTCCATGCCAGGGGCGCCCTGCGCGCCCTGCGCCGGGATGCCAGGCACGCTGGCACTGCGCAGCCGGGTGATGACCTTGCGCGCGATCACCGGGCTCATCGGTGAGCCGCCGGCGCGCAATTCCAGCACGGAGGCGCGCAGGTTGTCGTCCGATTCGTCCTTGAGCAGGTAGCCGGTGGCGCCCGCGGCAATGCTGGCCAGCACATTGGCCTCGTCACCGAACATGGTGATCACCATGCAGTCGCAGCGCGGGTGCAGCCGGCGCGCTTGACGGATGACATCGATGCCGGAGCCGTCCGGCAGCCCGAGGTCGCACAGCAGCACGTCGGGCTCATGCGCGGCCAGCCACTCGCAGGCGCTGGCGCGCTGCGCGCAGGCCGCCATCACCTGGATGCCCGGCAAGCTGGCCAGCGCATTTTGCAGGCGCACGCTGGTGGCGGGGTCATCCTCGACCAGCAGGACGCGGATATCGGCCTCCGGGGCCGCAGACAGGTTCTGTGAGGGCATGGTTCAGGCTGAGGTAGTCTCGACTATGGCGCGCATTGGCGCGGGGCGGTACTCCATATTCATGGGATGGCGTCTGGCGGCAATCGTAGCGCCGGCACCGGATACGGTCAAACCGGCGGCAGCCCGCGCCGCAGCAATTCGGTTCGGCCGTGTTACCCGCCAGTCAGGCGGGTAACACCCAAGCGCGATGCGAAGCGAGCCGTCAAGGTGTGCCCAGGCCGCAGGCGTGGTGAAACCGCAGTTGAAGTTGCAGTTGAAGTTGAAGCCCCAACCCCTCAAGAAGTCATAACAACCTGATTCCTCCCATTCCGCTTAGCCTGATAAAGCCCGGCATCAGCAATCTCCACAATCCGGCTAAAAGGCAAATCCGCACCAGGCACGAGCGCCGTGCCCCCAATGCTGACAGTCACATGCTGCCCCACCAGCGACCCGCTATGCGGCACCTGCAGGGACTCGATCGCGCGCCTGACCTTCTCGGCCAGCAGCCGTGCCCCGCCGGGCGAGGTGGACGGCAGGATCATGGCGAACTCCTCGCCCCCGAAGCGCGCCGGAAGGTCCGCCGGGCGCGCGCAGTTCTCGCGGATCACGCCGGCAACACGGCGCAGCACCTCGTCCCCGGCCACGTGGCCGTAGGTGTCGTTGTAAGCCTTGAACGAGTCCACGTCGATCATCAGCAGCGCCAGCTGGCTTTGCTCGCGATTGGCGCGCTTCCATTCGGCCCCGAGGTACTCGTCGAAATAACGCCGGTTCGACAGCCCGGTCAGGCCGTCCGAGTTGGTCAGCCGCTGCAGTTCCAGGTTGGTCTCGAGCAACTGCTGCTGGCTCTGGCGCAGCGCGCGGTAGGCCTCGTCGCGCTGCTGCAGGTTGAGGTACGAGCGCGAGTGATAGCGGATGCGCGCGACCAGCTCGATGGTGTCAGGCAGCTTGACCAGATAGTCGTTCGCGCCGGCGGCGAAGGCCGCGCTCTTCATGAGCGGGTCTTCCTTGGTGGATAGCACGATGATGGGGATATCGCGCGTTGCCGGGTTGGCGCGGTAGCGGCGCACCAGCGTCAGGCCATCGATGCCAGGCATCACCAGATCCTGCAGGATCACCGTGGGACGGGTGCGCTCGGCCACGGCTACGGCCTCGTCAGGCTTGGCGCAGTAGTGAAAATCGATATCTTGTTCGGGCTCCAGCTCGCGCCGTACCGCTTCGCCTACCATGGCCTGGTCGTCCACCAGCAGCACCATGGCCAGGTATTCATCCGGGCGCAGGGGCGCTCTAGGGGTTGTATCTTTAGACATTGTCTTCCTCGTGCTCTCCGACCTGGAGACGCTAACAGCATGATCCTGGCATGGCGGCGCAGGCGCGCGCGGCCAGGTTTGCATTGTGTTTCATGTTGTTAGCGCCTCTGTGCTACCCCTGGTTGTTGATGGCATTGCATGCCCGTACGATGCGGGCGGCGATCTGCTGCAAAGGCAGGATTTCGCTGGCGGCCCCAATGGCGGCGGCGGCCTTGGGCATGCCGTAGACGGCACTGCTGGCCTGGTCCTGGGCGATGGTCAGGTAGCCGCGCTCGCGCATGGCCTTGAGGCCCAGCGCGCCGTCCCGGCCCATGCCGGTGAGCAGCACGCCCACCGCGTCACCGCGCCAGTGCTGCGCCACGGTCTCGAAAAACACATCGATCGAGGGCCGGTACAGGTAGTCGCTCGGCTCTTCGGTGTAGACCATGCGCGAGGCGCTGACCAGGCGCAGGTGGTCGTTGCTGCCAGCCAGCAGCACGGTGCCCGGCTGCGGCCCCTCGCCCTCGCGGGCCAGGCGCACCGGCAGCGCGCACTGCGCGTCCAGCCAGTCGGCCATGCCGGCCGCGAAGGCCTCGTCCACGTGCTGGACCGCGACCACGGCGGCGGTGAAGCCGGCCGGCAGGCCGCCCAGCACGGTAGCCAGCGCGGCCGGGCCGCCGGCTGATGCGCCCAGCGCGACAAGGCGCTCGGCGCTGGCCTTGTGCCTTGGCGGCGCGGCCGCGCGCGCGGGTCCGGTGCGGCCCTCCAGCAAGCGGCCGATATTGCGGATCTTGCGCAGCAGGGGGCCGCTTGCCAGTTGCGAATCCGGCTGGGTCAATGTGGGCGTGTCCACGGCGTCGATGGCGCCTTGCCCCATGGCATCGAAGACCTGGGTGGCGTTGCGGCCAAGGTCCATGGTCACCACCACGATGGCGCATGGCGTGGCTGCCATGATGCGGCGGGTTGCCTCGACGCCATCCATCACCGGCATCATCAGGTCCATCAGGATCAGGTCGGGCGTGCGCGCGGCGGCCAGGCGCACAGCGCTCTCGCCATCCTCGGCCACCCATGTGACCTCCAACGCGGGATCCAGGGCAATGACGCGCCGCAGCGCGACCACCGCCAGGTGGGAGTCGTTGACGATGCCGATCTTCATGCGCGTGCTTCTCCAATCAGGTCTTGCACCGCATCGAGCAACGCGGCGTCCTGGAAGCTGCCCTTGGCCAGATAATAGTCCGCGCCGGCCTGCAGCCCGCGCTGGCGATCCTGCTCCCGGTCCTTGTAGGACACCACCATCACGGGCAGGTGCATCAGGCGGGCCTCGCGCTTGATGCGGCTGACCAGCTCGATGCCGTCCATGCGCGGCATGTCGATGTCGGTGATGACCAGGTCGAAGGATTCCGCGCGCAGCACGTTCCAGGCATCCATGCCGTCCACCGCTACCGTGACGTCATAGCCGCGGTTGGACAGGAGCTTGCGCTCCAGCTCGCGCACCGTGAGCGAATCGTCCACCACCAGCACGCGCTTGCGCCGTACCGGGGCGGCCTCCGCTGCGCGGCGGATGCGGTCGATCTTGCCCTCCGAGAGCAGCTTCTCCACGGAGCGGACCATATCCTCCACGTCGAAGATGAGCACCGGCGTGCCATCCTCGGTGAGGCTGCCGGCGGCGATGTCCTTGATCTTGCCCAGGCTTGCCACCAGGGGCTGCACCACCAGGATGCGCTCGCCCAGCAGCCGGTCCACCGCCACGCCGTAGGTACGTTCGTGATCGCCCAGGACCACCACCGGCACGGTGTCCTCGTCGCGCCGGGTCTCCGCTTGCTGCAGGACCTGTGCCGCGCTCACCAGCCCGACCTGGCGCCCGCCAAAGCGGAAGTGCTGGCGGTTTTCCAGCTGCTCGATGCTGCCGCGCTCCAGGTTGATGGCCTGCATGACATAGGCCAGCGGGAAGGCATAGGCCTCGCCGGACACCTCCACCAGCAAGGCGCGCACCACCGACAAGGTGAGCGGCAACTCCAGGTGGAATTGCATGCCGCGCCCGCTCTCCTGCGTCAGGCGGATGCTGCCGCGCACCTGGCGGATCATGTCCTGCACGGCGTCGAGCCCGACGCCGCGCCCGGACACTTCGCTGACGGTTTCGCGCATGCTGAAGCCGGGCAACAGCAGGAAGTCGAGCAGCTCGGCCTGCGACAGCCTGGCCACGGTTTCCTCGGGCACCAGCTTGCGCCGCACGATGGCGGCGCGCAAGGCGTCGAGGTCCACGCCCGCACCGTCGTCGGCAATCACGATCATCAGGCGGCCGGCGTTGTGGCGCGCGTTCAGCGTGATGCGGCCTTCGACCGGCTTGCCCGCGGCGCGGCGCGCCTCGGGCAGCTCGATGCCATGGTCCACCGCGTTGCGCAGCAGGTGCGCCAGCGGCGCTTCGAGCTGCTCCAGGATGTCGCGGTCGACCTTGGTGCTCTCGCCGACCAGTTCAAGGTGCACGGCCTTGCCCAGCGAGCGCCCCAGGTCGCGCACCATGCGCGAGTAGCCGGTGAGCCCGTCGGCGAGGGGCCGCATGCGACTCGCCAGCGCCCGGTCATAGAGCTGGTGCGAAAGCTGGCCGGTGCGGTGGTCGTACTGCTCCAGCTCCGTGACCCGTTGCGACAGTTGCTGGTGGCTCTCGCCCAGCAGGCGCTGTGCTTCTGCCAGCGCGGCGTGGGCGGCGGGATCGGCCGTGCCGGCCGCGAGCGTGACCTGCAGGGCGTCGAGTGCCTGCAGCGCGCGCATCTGTACGCGCCGGGTCTGCTGCAGGGCGTTGCCGAAGGGCTTGAGCCAGTGCGTCTCCACCATCGCCGCGCCCGACAGCGCCAGCAGCTGGTCCAGCGTATCGGCGCTGACGCGCAGCATGCGCTCCTGGGCTTCCGGCTCGCGGGGGGCTTCGCCGGGCGCGAACGTGGCTGGTGCCGTGGCCGTGCCGGGGACCATGCCGGGGACCGCATCGGAGACCACGTCGGCCAGCGGGCCATCTGGTGGCGCCGGGTGGACGGCCGCTGTCACCGTGGCCTCTGGCTCGGCCGCGGATGCACTCGCAGGCGTTGCCGCCGCCGAGGCATGACCCGCGGCCCAGGCGTCGGAGTCCACCTCCTCGCCGGCCAGCAGCGCGGCCATGCGCAGCACCAGCGCATCGACTTCGGCCTTGCCGTCCCGGTCGGCCCAGTCCAGATCGCCGCCGGGCGGGCAGCCCAGCCGCAGCAGGAGGTCGGTGCCATGCAGCAGGGTGTCGATATGCACGGGCCGCAGCAGCAGCTCGCCGCGCTGAGCGGCCACCAGGCAGTCTTCCATCACGTGTGCCACGCGCACGCCGCCATCCAGGCCGACGATGCGCGCGGCGCCCTTGAGCGAGTGCGCGGCGCGCATGCACGCCTCGAGCTGCTCGGCCGCGGCGGGGTCGCGCTCCAGCGCCAGCAGGCCGGTGTTGAGGACTTCAGCCTGCGACTGCGCTTCCAGCGCGAACAGCTCGAGCAGCGAGGCGTCGCGCAACTGGTCGGGGTTCATGCCAGGCTCCGCTTCAAGGCTTGTTGCAGCCGGGCCGGGTCGAGCAAGCCCACCGTGCGCTGGCCGCTTGTCAGCAGCGCGCGGGTGTAATGCGCCGAGGCGCGTGACAAGGTGGTCGGCAAAGGCTGCAGGTCGGCTTCGGCGATCCGTTCGATGCCGGTGACTTCATCCACAGGCAGCGCGATGGCGGTGCGGCCCTGGCCCAGCACCAGCAGCCGGGCGCCGTGTCCGGCGCTGCCTTTGGCATTGGCGGCGGCGTTGGAGGCGGCGCCGGCGGCAGGGTCCTGCCCAAGCAGCCGTGCCAGCGAGATGCATACCAGCAGATTGCCGCGCACGCTGGCCAGGCCCAGTACCGCGGCGTGGCGGCGGTGCGGCAGCGAGTGCACGGGGCAGGGCGCGGTGACCAGCGCCAGCGCGCCCGCGGGCAGCGCCAGCCATTCGTCGCCGATGCGAAACACCAGGCATGACATGGCAGGCCCGCGCGCGGTGGCATTGGCATGAACGGCGTGGCCGTCCGGCAGGCTGACTTCGCCGGTGGGCAGGTTGTCGAGCAGCGTGAGCGCCGCGCGCGAATAGGTTGGGCAGTTGCGGCAATGGATGTGCTCGGCCAGCAGCGCACAGCTGCCATCGCCCAGCACGCCGATGCGGCGCCAGCAATCGTCGACGGCGACCGTAACAGTGCCCATGCCGGGCGGCTGGCCATGCGCGGCCAGGGGATGCGATGCGGGCTCAGCCATGACGGATCGGGGTCTTGCGCTGTGCGCGGTTTCTCAGGCGGGTCGAGGCCGCGCCGTCGCCTTCCGCTTCCAGGATGGCAGCCATATGGTAGAGCGCCTCCTGGTGGGCCGGGTCGAGGTAAAGCGCGCGGCGATAGGACTCGCGCGCGTCGGCGGGACGGCCGGTGGCGTCGTGGAGCACGCCCAGCAGGCAGTAGCCGGCAGCCGACGGACCTTGCGCATCCAGGTGCGCCACGCAGGCCGTCACTGCGGCGGCCAGTTCGCCGCGATCGGCGAGCCGGGAGATCCGGGACAGTGCGTCGGTGCTGGCCTCGGCCCGCTCGGCCGCTTTGTCGGTGGTGGAGGCGCCAGGCGCCGGTGCCGAGGGCGCCGGCACGCCGATGGAGCCCGCATGGCCGCCTGCGGCCGGCGGCCTCGGCGGCTGCGGCCACGGTCGCGGGGCGGCCCGGGCCGGCGCACTCGGCTGTGCAGGATAGCGCGGCATTGCCGGCGTGGCGCTGCCCGCCTGGTGCGCACTGCGCCGGGTGAAGGCAAAGGCAAGCGGCACGCCCGCCGAGATAAAGCCGTGCCGCGTGAGCAGGCTGGCCTCGGCCGGGCCGACAAAGAGCGTGGCATCCTGCCGGCTCAGCCGTTCCAGCATCTTGAGCGAACGGTGCTGGGTCGGCGCATCGAAATAGATCAGGAGGTTGCGGCAGAACACAAAGTGGTAGGGCGGCTCATTGGCCATTAGCCCCGGGTCGAGCAGGTTGCCGCGCAGCATCCGCACTTTGGCGCGCACGTTGGCCTTGAGCGCGTAGCCACCCGCGCAGGGGGTGAAATGCCGGTCGCGGAAGTCCAGCGGGGTGCCCCGGAAGGAGTTGTTGCCATATTGCCCGATGCGCGCGCGCTCCAGCGAGCGGGCACTCACGTCCACGGCGTCGACCTGGAAGCATGGCTCCGGCACGCCGGCGTCCAGCAACGCCATGACGATCGAGTAAGGCTCTTCGCCGGTCGAGCAGGGCACGCTGAGGATGCGCAGGGGCGCGGCGCCGTCCGGCGCGCGATCACCGCCGAAGACCCGCATGGCGGCGAAACGCCCGAGCGCCAGCAGCGCCTCGCGATGGCGGAAGAACCAGGTCTCGGGGACCACCACGGCTTCGATCAGCGACTGCAGTTCGTCCGGGTGCGAGTGCAGCAGGTTCCAGTACGCGTGGTGGTCGGGCACCGCGGCCGCTGCCAGGCGCTCGCGCAACGCGCGCTCGATCATGCCGGGGCCGACGGTGGCGGCGTCCAGGCCAATGCGCTCCTTGAGCAGTGCTTCGATATGGGAGGCGGTGGTCATGGCCCTGGCGCGGTGGCGTCAGCCGCAGGCAGATCGGGGAATAGCCTGGCGTGCACGTCGTCGGGCAGCAGGGCATCGACCTTGATCCACTGCACCAGCCCCTGGCTGCCGCTGCGCACGGGCCCCAGGTAGCGGGCCGGGGCGGCGTCCACGCCGCTGTCGATAAACTCGGCGGGTTCGCAGCGCAGCGTCTCGGTGGCGTACTCCAGCCGTAGCCCGAGCAGGCGTGCAGGCGCCTCCGCGTGCCGGCGGTAATGCACCAGTACGGTGCGTGTACTGGTCCGGCTGGCGACCGGCGTGCCGATGGCCAGCGCATTGATGTCGATGACCGGCACCACCTGGCCGCCCCGCGCCAGCAGCCCGCTGACCCAGGCCGGCGCCTCGGGCAAGTGCTTGAGCGTGGTCAGCGGCAGCACTTCGACGATCTCCTTCGCGTCCAGCGCGTAGTGGTCGGTCCCGATGCGAAAGAGCAGGAAGAGTTTCATGGGGTGGCGTGGGTGCCCGGGGCGCTCAAAGTGCGCTCAAACCTTGAAGCGCGACACGCCGGTGCGCAGGTCGTTGGCGACCAGCGTCAGCTCGTCGATCGCCTGGCTGGACTGGCGCAGGGATTCCACCGTCTGCTGGGCCGCCTCGGACAACTGCATCAGGGCCTGGTTGATCTGTTCCGCGCCGCCCGCCTGGGCTTGCATGCCCTCGTTGACCATCTGCACGCGCGGTGCCAGCGACTGCACCTGGCCAATGATCTGGGAAAGCTGGTCGCCCACCTGGGTCACCTCCGACATGCCGCGCCGCACTTCCTCGGAGAACTTGTCCATGCCCATTACGCCCGCCGCCACCGCTGACTGGATCTCGCGCACCATCTGCTCGATGTCGTAGGTGGCCACCGCGGTCTGGTCGGCCAGGCGGCGGATCTCGGTGGCGACCACCGAGAAGCCCCGCCCGTACTCGCCAGCCTTCTCGGCTTCGATGGCAGCGTTGAGCGACAGCAGGTTGGTCTGGTCCGCGACCTTGGCGATGGTCGTGACCACCTGGTTGATATTGCCCGCCTTCTCGTTCAGGGTGGCCAGCTTGGCGTTGACCGAGCCGGCGGCTTCCATCACATGGTGCATGGTGGCTTCCATGCGCGACAAGCTGGCCTGGCCGGTGCCGGCCAGGCCAGCGGTCTGCTCAGCGGCGCCGGAGACTTCGGTCATGGTCCGGACCAGGTCGCGCGAGGTGGCGGAGATCTCGCGCGAGGTGGCGCCGATCTCGGTGGTGGTGGCCGCCGTTTCGGTGGCGGTGGCCTGCTGCTGGCGCGCGGTGGCGGCGATCTCGTTGACCGAGGTGGTGACCTGGATGGCCGAGCGCTGGGCCTGCCCGACCAGCGCGGTGAGGTCGCCGGTCATCTGGTTGAAGCCCTGCTCGACTTCCAGGAACTCATCCTTGCGGTTTAGCGACAGGCGCTGGCGGAAGTCCCCGCCACGCATGTCGGCGAGCTGCTTGACGATCGAGCGCATCGGCACCGTAATGGAGCGGAACAGCAGGTAGCCGGCCACCAGCGACTCCAGAAGGGCAGCGATCAGGGAGACCTCGATGCTGATCTTGGCCGTTTGCACCGCCTGGTTGATGCTGCTGGCGCCTTCTTCGGCCACTTTGTTGTTATCTTCCAACAGTGCTTGCACGGCCGTGCGGCCTTCGGTCCAGCCTGCGTGGATGGGTCCGCGCAGCTTGGCCTCCGCGGCGACGACCTCCGGGCCGGTCGCCGCGAACAGCGGCGCTGAAAGCTCGTCATAGTGCCGGCGCAGTTCCCGGTATTTCTCGAAGCGCTCGCGATCGTCGGCGCGCCGGATCGAATCGGCGTACTTTGCCTCCAGGCCGTCCAGCCGCTTGAGCAGGGTCGAGTTGGCCTCGGCGTATTGCCGGCGCTCGGCGTCATTGGCCGCGGTCACGCTCTGCCAGGCCAGCACATAGGTCTCGCCCCAGGCGCCGCGCATCGCGGTGCTGTAGTAGAGTCCCGGGAGCGCATCGTCGCGCAGCGCATTCGCATGGGTCTGGATGGCCGACTGGCGGTCATAGGCGACCACCGCCGTGAGTAAAATGACCGCCAGGATGAAGGCAAAACTTGCCAGGATGCGCGTGCGGATGGTCCAGTGAGTCACGGTGCGGTTTCCCGTTGCTTATTCTTGTCGGAAGGCGGTCCATGACCGGCCGGGCGCACGGGAATCGGCGCGCGTGCGCGGGCCGGGCGCGAGCGGCCGGTTGATAGCGGCGTAGGGTACTGTAAGGCCCCGGCCATTTCAATGGCGCCCGCGCAGCGGCAAGGGGATTCGGTGCGTTACAACTTGTTGCCGCAACATATCGTTTAACTCGGCTTGATTTTTTCCTGGTTTTAGTCACACTTGCCAAATAGACAGATCGGACCGATGTCGATAATCACGAACAGGGCAGGCATGGTGGCCAGGTCAGAGGCGAAGGCCGGCGCCCCGCCAAACGCGGACATTGATCCGCTGACAGGCGTAGCGTCGCGCCAGGCATTCTTGAACACGCTGGAGGGCCGCCTGCGCACGGAGGCTTCCCCGCGCTGCTCGCTATTGCTGCTTGGCATCGACGATTTCCGCGCGTTCAATGACATGCATGGCCATGCCGAGGGCGACGAGATCCTGCGCCGGGTGGCCCGCCGCCTGCGCGACGCCTCGCCGCGCGATGCCATTCTGGGGCGGGTCGGCGGCGACGAGTTCGCCGTCTTGCTGCCTTCCATTGCCGATCCCACCCTGGTGCGCCACGTCAGCGCCGCCATCCTTTCGCTGCAGACCGAGCCCCACGAGTACGGCAACCGGCGCCACCACGTGCTGGCCAGCCTGGGCGCCTGCGTGATGCCGGCTGGCGGCGACAATGCCTCCGATGCCCTGGCCTCGGCCAGCCTGGCCCTGGGCCGGGCCAAGCGCGACGGCGGCCGCACCATCCGCTTCTTCAAGCCGCAGATGCGCACCGACGTGACGACCCGCCTGTCGCTGGTGCAAGCGCTGCGCGACGCCTACGCGCAGCGCCAGTTCGAGTTGCTGTACCAGCCCCAGATCGACCTGCGCGATGGCCGCGTGGTTGGCGCAGAGGCGCTGATGCGCTGGCGCCATCCCACCCAGGGCTTGCTGACGCCGGCCAGCTTCATCGACGCGCTGGCCGCCAGCAGCGTGGCGGCGGACGTCGGCGTCTGGCTGCTGCATACCGCCTGCGCCCAGGCGCGCATGTGGTCGCTCGGGTTTGCCGATGCACCGCGGGTGGCCATCAACCTGTTTGCCGCGCAGCTTAGCGAGAGCCGGCTGCTGACCGAAGTCCGCCACGTGCTGCGCGAGCTGGCACTGGCGCCGGAGCGGCTGGAGCTGGAGATCACCGAGACCATCGCCCTGCAGCAGGGCGACGAGTTTTCCGGGCAGTTGCAGACCCTGCGCCGCGACGGGGTGACCCTGACCTGCGACGATTTCGGCACCGGCTACGCCTCGCTCAGCTTCCTCAAGTCCTTCCCCGTGGACCGTATCAAGATCGACCAGTCGTTTATCCGCAATGTCACGCAGAACCCGGTCGACGCCGCCATCGTGCGCGCCATGGTGAACGTGGGTGGCAGCCTGGGCATCGGCGTGGTGGCCGAAGGCGTGGAAACCGTCGAGCAGCGGGATTTCCTCTCCGAGAATGGCTGCCATGAGGTACAGGGCTACCTGTATGGCAGGCCCATGTCCGCCGACAAGTTCACCGAGTTCCTGCAGCAGTCGGCACGCTGATCCGGGCCGGCTGCCCGGGCACGTTGCGCCACTTTCCGCCACTTCCCCATCGTCCCATGGCCTTGCCGCGCGGCGTGCGCGCAAGGCCCGCGCTCGCGCGGCTTGCGGCAAATTGTTTCCGGCTTTGTCCCGGCCACCGGGCTCCTGCGGCTAACGCCGGCAGCACCTGGGCCGCCGCGCGGGGCACGCAGGCGGGCGCGCTTGCCGGTCACGGCCGGGCCGGGGACATATGTGCTTACAAAGTCAAGTCGGCCAGTCTGGCTGCGTGGCGTTATCGGAAGTATGGTGATATCAGGGGCGGCGAGTCTCGGCCCGGGCGCCCATACTGACCAAGAGGTATTCCAAATGTTCTCTGATCGCAGGCTTGGCCCCGGCGCCCGCGCCTTGCTGCTTGCCGCAGGCCTCGTTTTCGCCACCTGGCAACTGCCGGCGCTGGCGCAGTCCGCCGATCCCTCCGGCCGCATCGCCACCGTGACCGATGCTGCCGGCAACCTGAGCTTTGCCCCGGCGGGTTCGGACGATTGGGCAGCCGCGGCGCTGAACCGGCCCATTACCACCGGCGACCGCCTGTGGGTCGACAATGGCGGCCGTGCCGAGCTGCATGCCGGCTCCACGGCGATCCGGCTGGGCAGCGGTACCGCCGTGACGGTGCTCAACCTCGACGACAGCGCTACCCAGGTCAAGCTGACCCAGGGCACGCTGCAATTGCGCGTGCGCGCGCTGCCGCCGGACCAGCCGGTCGAGGTGGATACGCCCAACCTGGCGTTCGTGCCCAGCGAGCCCGGCGACTACCGCCTGGACGTGGCGCCCGACGGCACCAGCACGGTCGTCACCATGCATCACGGCACTGCCGTGGTCTACGGCGACAACCACTCGCTGGTAATGCGGCGCGGTGACCAGATCCGCTTCGATGGCTCCGACCTGGCGCAAGACGGCAGTGCTTCCAATCCCCCGATGGATGCGTTTGACCGGTGGGCCCTGGCGCGCGACGCGCGGGAGGATGGATCGCCGTCGGCACGCTACGTGCCGCGTGAAATGACCGGCTCCGCCGAGCTGGATAGCTACGGCGACTGGCAGGAAGATCCCGGCTATGGCGCGGTGTGGTTCCCGCGTGTGGTGGCGGCGGACTGGGCGCCGTACAGCACAGGCCACTGGGCCTGGGTGGCGCCGTGGGGGTGGAGCTGGTGCGACGATGCGCCCTGGGGCTTTGCGCCGTTCCACTACGGCCGCTGGGCGCGCGTTGGCGAGCGCTGGGGCTGGATGCCGGGCCCGGTCGCGGCGCGCCCGGTCTATGCGCCAGCGCTGGTCGGCTTTATCGGCGGCGGTGGCTGGAACGCGTCCATCCAGATCGGCAATGGTCCTGGCGTCGCCTGGTACCCGCTCGGCCCGCGCGAAGCTTATCGGCCTGTCTACGGCGCAAGCCCGACGTACATCACGCGGATTAACAACGTCGCGGTCAACAACGTGACGATCAATAACAACGTCCACAACACGTACATCAATCGCGATGTACCCGGCGCCATCACTGGCATGCCGGCGCGCGCCTTTGTACAGGGCCAGCGCGTGCCTCCGGGTGCTCGCAACGTGGCCTGGCGCGACCTGCCGCGGGGCGAGGCCAATGGCGCGCCGCCGCTGGCACCCGTCAAGGCGAGCCTGGCCGGCCCGGCGCCCGCACGGCCGGCTCCGGCCGCGGCGATGCAAGGCTTTGCGCGTCCCGCTATCGCGGCGCGCCCCCCGGGCCGCCCGGCCAGCGACGAACTGGCCCAGCGCTTCGCCCGCGCCGGCGGCGCAGTGCCTGGCGCCGGGCCAGTCTGGCAAGGGCGGGGCAACGGTCCTGCCGCCATCCAGGCGGCGCCCGCGCCAGTCCGGCTGAGCCAGGCAGCCCAGGCCAATCATGGCCGCATCGCAGGCGGCCAGGTCGGCGGTCCGGCAGGCGGTAACTTCGGCAACCCGGCCATGGTGCCGCAGCGGGCGGAAGGCGGGATCCGTCCGCCGATGCCGCAGGGCCTGGCAGGCGAGCATGGCGCCCAGCCGCCCGCCCAGGGCATCGATCCGCGCACGCGCGGCTGGACCACGCGCCCGGGCCAGGCCGGCGGCATGCCGCCGCAGAACGGCCAGCCGGCAGCGCCCCTCCAGCAGGCACAGCCGAATGGCCACAGCCCGCAGCCGGAGCCGCAAGGCATGGCTCGCGGCCAACAGGCGCTGCAACAGCAGCAGGACATGCAACGGCAGCAACAGCGGCAGGCGGGCGACCAACAGCACGCGCAGCAGGCGCTCCAGCAGCAGCAAGAGATGCAGCGCCAGCAGCAACAGCGGCAGGTGGGCGACCAACAGCACGCGCAGCAGGCGCTCCAGCAGCAAGAGATGCAGCGCCAGCAGCAACAGCGGCAGGCGGGCGACCAGCAGCACGCGCAGCAGGCACTCCAGCAACAGCAAGAGATGCAGCGCCAGCAGCAACAGCGGCAGGCGGGCGATCAGCAGCGCGCGCAGCAGGCGCTCCAGCAGCAGCAAGAGATGCAGCGCCAGCAGCAACAGCGGCAGGCGGGTGACCAGCAGCGTGCGCAGCAGGCACTCCAGCAGCAGCAAGAGATGCAGCGCCAGCAGCAGCAACGGCAGATGCAGGAGCAGCAGCGCGCGCAACAGGCCGCGCAGCAGCAGGCCCAGCAGCAGGCCCAGCAGCGCCAGATGCAGGAGCAGCAACGGCAGCAGCAAGCCATGCAACGGCAGATGCAGGAGCAACAGCGCGCGCAACAGGCAGCGCAGCAACAGGCCATGCAACAGCAGGCCCAGCAGCGTCAGCAACAGCAACAGCAGCAGCAACAGCAGATACAGGAGCAGCAGCGGCAGCAGCAAGTGATGCAACGTCAGCAGCAGGAGCAGCAGCGCCAGCAGCAGGACCAACAGCGCCAGCAGCAGGAGCAGCAAAAGCGCCAGCAGGAACTGCAGCGCCAGCAGCAACACGCGGCGCAGCCGCATCCCGTGGCGGCGGATGCGCAGCCACCCCACGCGTGAGGGCGGGGCGGATCGCTTGCGAGAGCGCGGTTGCGCACGCCTGAAGGGCAACGAGCCCGCCCTGGCTAGCCAGGACGGGCTCGTTGCCGATGGCGCCGGCGGTGCGCCGGGCCTGTCTCTTGCCGCGCGTTACTTCGCCAGTTCCGACAGCCGCACCGGTGCGATCTTGCCGTTCTGCACCCAGCCCACCACGGTGTCGGCAACGGTGCCGCCCTTGGCGTCGATGCTCTCGATCTCGTTCGGGTTGGCATCCTTGGCCAGCGTCTTCACCGCCTCCGGCATCCTGGCCCGGATCGCGGCCACGTCGCTGGTGGTGCCGGCCAGCTTCATGGCGCCGGCCAGCGCGTAGACCATGGTGTAGTTGAGCGACATCTCGGTGGTGGCGTCGCGCCCGTCATGCAGCTTCTTGTATTTGCTGTTGTAGGTTTGCGCGGCCGGGCGGGCATCGTTGGCCAGCGGCATCACGCCGATGGAGCCTTCGAGCATGGCCAGGCCGTTGGTGACCTTGGCCATCTCATCCAGCTTGGCCTGGTCCATCACGATGAAGCCGCCCTTGAAACCCAGCTCGCGCGCCTGCTTGACCACCAGTGCGGTCGGCTCGGACGGGCCGCCCACAAACATCACGTCGGGCTTGTCGGCCAGCACGCGTGACACGCCGCTGTAGAAGTCGGTGGCCTTGGTGTAGGACATCGGGTTGTTGGCCACCACCTTGCCGCCCGCGCCTTCCCAGGCCGGCACAAACGCCTGCACCCAGGCCTTGGCGTAATCGTGGTCGGCCGGGGCCAGTGCTACGTTCTTGCCGTAGCGCTTCATCTGCGCCTTGATGAAGGGCTCGATATAGCCAGTGTAGGACGGCGGGATGCGGATGGTCAGCTTGTTGCCTGTGTCCGTGATGCGCGGCACGCTGGAGTAGGCCATCACCAGGAATTTCTCCTGCTCGTTGAACGCCTGCAGTGCGAAGATGCCACCCGAATGGGGCACGAACACGGCGGGCGTCTTGTACTGCTGCACCAGGCGGCGCGCATTGATGGCGGCCTCGGCGGGCGCGTACTTGTCGTCCAGCGACACCACTTCCAGCTTCACCTTCTTGCCCTTGACCTCCAGGCCCGAGGCGTTGATTTCGTCCACTGCCATCTGGATGCCGGACAGGACGTTCTTGCCGTACAGCGCGGCGCCGCCCGACAGCGGGCCGGTGTAGCCGAGTTTGACGACTTCCTGCGCGAAGGCGGTGCCGGATGCCATCAGGGTGGCCACGGCGGTGGCGGCGAGGGGGAAGAGGCGGCGGATCATTTTGGTTTGCATTTGGCTGTCTCCAGTTGTGTTTGCACTGCGTTCGTTGTTGCCTGCTGGTTCTGGTCTTGCTCCCCTTGTATGTCGGAAAATATGTCCTGGAAGCCTCAGATCGATGGCCCCAAGCCCTGGGCGAAAGCCCAAGTTCGA